>JBKPJP010000024.1:0-16227 GCA_046730735.1 Acidobacteriota bacterium
ATGAGTCTGCATCGATTTAGGTTATAATTTCTTGCGGCAATTTAAGCATTATCAGATCCCCTCCGACAGGATCAGAACATTTGGCACAGCAAGCGACTACAAACAGCAAACACGCAGGTAAACGTCTTCTGATCGCAGACGACGATACCGACATGAGACTTCTACTGGCCGAGTACTTTCGCCGGCTGGGCTTTCAAGTTGAAGAACGTGAAAGCGGCATGGCGGCACTCGAAGCCACGTTAACCGGCAGATTCGATTGCTTCATATTCGACGTGTCGATGCCGGGAATGTCGGGCATCGAGTTGCTCAAACGAGTGCGCGATCGAGGCATTCAGACACCGGCTCTCTTCTTAACCGCACACGACGCGCTCGACGATAAAGTTGCCGGCTTCGAGGCCGGGGCTGACGATTATCTCGCGAAGCCGTTCAGCCCGCGCGAACTCGAATATCGCGTTGAAGCCTTGTTGCGACGAGGCGGCGGAGCGCCGCCGGAGTCTGACGGCGAACGTATCGAAGTCGGCGATCTCGTGATCGACAAGCGACGTCATGAAGTCATTCGCAACGGCTTTCGCGTGGACCTGACACCGCTCGAATTTCAGATTCTTGAGTTGCTCGCGTCGGAACCCGGCCGTGCATGGTCCAGGAACGCTCTGCTCGATCGAGTGTGGAGCACCGATTACGAGGGTTACCAGCGCAACATCGATCCGCATATCAATCGTCTCCGCAAAAAGCTGGAGGCTGATCCGAAAAATCCGCGCTACGTGCTGACGGTTCGTGGCGTTGGTTACAAGCTGAACGAGATTCCCTGACAGCCATGTTGTGGTTGATCGGTTCAGGCTTGATACTGCTCTGGCTAGTCTTGCAAATCTTCGCACCGCGTGGGTGGGTCCCCATGCTGCTGATTGCGGGTGTCTCTGTCCTCATTATCCAAACCGCCGCCTATCGCAAACGAAAAGCCACCGATAAACACAGATAATCTCCGTAATCTGTGGATTAATAGTCTTGACCTCTCCTGGTCATTCGGCAACAATGCGCCTGTTTGAGGCATCAAGAGGATAGTAGTCAAGCCTTTCTTTCCCAGATTTGAATATTAGGAGTAGTTCACCATGACTTTCAGACGCATTGGTCAACACCTCGTTTTTGCGCTCAGCGCTTGTTTACTGTTTGTGTCTGCCGCAATTGCCCAGCAGGATGTTGAACGCAAGACAGTTGCGATTACGTATCCGCTGGACGAGACCGTGACAGTCAAATTCCGCGGCACGACTGTGTTGCCGCGACTGAAGGGTGAAGCCAAGGTGAAGCGAGCCGGGCGTCGTGGCACGCGTGTCGAATTCAGCGTTGAGGATCTGCCGCGCGCTTCTGAGCTGGGCGGAATTTACACGACCTATATTCTCTGGGCCATCTCGCCTGATGGACACGTCGATAGTCTGGGTGAAATCAAACGCAGCGGCAGCACGTTCATTGATTCCAAGCTGGACGTCACCACGCCGTTGCAGACGTTCGCGATGATTCTCACTGCCGAGCCGCACTTCTTAATGAAAGTGCCGAGCCGCATGGTCGTCATGGAGAACCTGCCGCCACAGCGAGCTAATGGTAGTCAGGTTGAAACTGCCGACGTTCGTTACATCGGAAACTCGAGTGACTACTTCCGGAATGCGCGCGTTCCGGAACTCGCCGACGCCGACTATCGCCAGACACCCGTGTCGCTGCTCGGAGCACGCCAGTCTATAGCCCTTGCGAAGTATGCGGGTGCGTCCCAGGATGCGCCGGACGAATTGCAGACTGCGGAAGATCATCTACAGGCGGCGGAGAAAGCGTGGCGCTTGAGTCAACCGCTTGCGGAAGTAGACATGGAAGCACGCAAAGCAACTTCGGCCGGCGCACACGCTGAAGAAGTGGCTGTGGCGCGTCGCCAGGCGCGAATGAATCGTGAAGAGATTCGCCGCCGCGATGAGGCGGTGCGTAGTGCCGAAGAAAGTGCAGAGTCGTCACAACGTGAAGTGGCCCAACTGCGTGCGGCATTGGAAAAAGAACAACGTGCACGCGAACTCGCTGAGCGAGACCTCGGTACTGCGAACGATCAGTTGCGTGAAAAGCGAGTCGAGATTGCGCAACTGCGTGATGAGGTCCAAACGTTACGCTCTGAAAGTGAGGCCGCCAAACTCAAGCTGGCCCGGCTCGAAGGTGAAAAGCAGGCCGAAACTGCACGGGTCGAAGCCGAACAACGCGCTACCGAGAGGAAAGCGGCGGAAGCGAATCTTAAAGAGACTCTCGCGAAATACGGCGCGCTCAAAGAAACGGCAACTGGTTTTCGCCTCGTCCTTCCCGAGACCATTTGGACCAACACGCGCACAGCAACACTGTCTGCTGCTTCTTCCGCGAAACTCGAACCGCTCGCAGCGCTACTCGCAAGCAATCCCGATTACCAGATCCTGATCGAGGCGTACACGGACAGCAAGGGCAACGAGGTTACGTTGCAACAGTTGACCCAGGAGCGTGCGCGAGTGTTGTCCGATAGGTTCCAGTCAGCCGGGGTCGATCCGATGCGCATTCAGGCGAACGGAATGGGCGCATCAAACCCGCTTGCTCCAAATAAGACCGTTGCGGGTCAAAGGAAGAATCGTCGAGTCGAGATAACATTCACGTCGCCATCCCGCAGCGCAGCTGCAAATTAAGCCGCGGATTTTCGCGGATGAACGCTGATTTTAATCCGCGTTTGTTCGCGTAATCCGTGGCAAAAATGCGATGTCCCCACTCGAGCCGCTCGAAATCCTACAAGTCATCGGCTACAGCATCGGTGCCTTGTTGCCGCTCTGGATGCTGTTCCAACTCGTCACTCACCGCAGCAAACTAAGCAACATCGAGCGCCTGCTTGCCCTCCTCGCATTGACTATGGGCGGGTGGCATACGAGCAACCTCGTGATCACGCTGCACGGTTTGTTTGACCTTGGTCCGGACACGTGGACCACCCTCCTGCGCCTCGCCGACACGGTTGCGGTAGTCAGCATTACTTTTGCTTACTCGTTCCTGCTCCACGTCCACCTGCATCTCTGGGCCAACGCACAGGGCCGGCCGCTGAACAAAACCGAGCACCTGCGTGTCTATCTCTCTTACATTCCGACAGTCTTTCTGCTCGTCGCGATTCCGCAACTCTGGACCGGCGAGTACGCGCCTATGTTTGCGAAGCTCTCATTCTTCGTGATCCCGTTCGCGTTCTGGATTGCCTACGTGCTGGGGCTAATTGCGTTGACCGAGCTACTGATCGCGCGCAAGGCGAAAAATCGCAGCGAAAAAAGAATCATGCAGACGCTCGCTGCGTCGTTTATCGGTGTAGGCGTCGTGATCTTCGCCGCGCTTGCGGCCGGTGTGGGTGAGGGAACTGTCCCCGGACTTTACCTCAAAACATTTGCTAATCTCGGCTCGCTCGTGCCGTCGGTGTTGCTGGCCTATTACATCTACCGGTATCGCTATCTTGAAATCATCATCGAAAAGAGTCTCGTCGTCGTTACGTTTGCGACGGTGGTGTTGACGGTCTACG
Organism: Acidobacteriota bacterium; assembly: GCA_046730735.1. Lineage (GTDB taxonomy): Bacteria > Acidobacteriota > Blastocatellia > Pyrinomonadales > Pyrinomonadaceae > PSRF01. The sequence goes on from JBKPJP010000024.1 coordinate 3,539, forward strand.
TCTTCGGCATTCGCACGATCGGCGATTGGATGACGCAACGTTACGGCGTCAGGCCGGGATTGGTTGAAGCGCTTTTGATCCTTGCTCTCGCGCTGCTCGCGGCGCCATTGCGAGGCTGGTTGGCCCAACGTTTTCACAAGCTCTTCGAACGTGAGGCGGCTCTGTACAAAGAGATCGTTGCCCGCATCGGTTCGTACGCCGGCCAGTACAAAGATCTTTCAGACCTTTTGCACTTTGTCGAAGAGCGCACAACCGATGCGCTCGGTCTCCGGCAGTTAAAGATCTTTGTTGACTCTGAGCCATGGGTGGAAGAGGTTTTGGAACAGTCGAAACAGAATGAGTGGCAACCGGTCGAGGACGAGCCAGTGTTGGTGGACCACGGATTCAGACTGGCCTACCCACTCCGTCGTGAAGACAAAGTCGAGGGCCTCCTCGCAGTTGATGCAGCTTCAGCGAGCTTAACGCCGGACGCACGCTCGATAATCGGCCTGCTTGCCGACCAGGTTGCGATTGCAATCGACGACTCGCGATTGTTTGAAGAAAACCTGCGACTCGAGCGAGAGCTGGCGGAACGCGAACGTCTGGCTTCGCTCGGTCGCATGGCCGCCACTGTCGCACACGAAATCAAAAATCCTTTGTCTGCCATAAAGTCCATCGCGCAGGTGATGCGGGAGGATGAAGGCCTGCGCAATGAGTATGAACGTGATCTTGGTCTGATCGTTGGCGAGACGGATCGCTTAAGCCAGAGTGTGACGCAACTGTTGAGTTTTGCGAGGAAGGAAAGTCCCGCGGTAGAACCGTTGAGTGTGGACGAACTGGTTCGATCGACAGCGGACCTGTTTCGTGCGAACGCAAGAGAGCAGGGCATCGCAATCGATTGTGAAGTCAACGTTCAGGCGGAGTTGGCGGGACGATCTGTTGCGGCACTGCGGGATGCGTTGTCGAACTTACTGCTCAATGCATTGCAGGCGACGCCGCAGGGCGGAAGAGTTGAGATGAGTGCGGTAGCGGCAAACGGCGACCTCGTGATCAGCGTGCAGGACAGTGGTTCCGGTGTGCCTGCTGACTTGCGTGAACGCATCTGGGAACCTTTTTTTACAACGCGACAACGCGGCACGGGATTGGGGTTAGCGATCGTTCGCAAACGCGTGCAGGAGATAGGCGGATCCGCATCGCTCGAGATGAGTCACAACGGACACGGCGCGCGGTTTCAGTTGCGAGTGCCGCTCTAGGCGAGAAAAGTTTCACGCAAAGGCGCAAAGTTTACGCAAAGACGCAAAGAAACTTTACGCCTTGGGTTTGAGTCTTTGCGCCTTTGCGTGGAACTTTCTCTCGCATGCCGCGTGTTAGTCGCTGACTTTGTCGAAGGAGACGATTGCAATGAAGACCAGAAACTTTTTGAGCGCGCTGCTGCTTGCTCTATGCCTCATGACGCTCAGTTTGAATGTACATGCACAACAAGCAGACACGCCTGACGAAACCAATCTCGATACGCAACTCTACCTGATCGTCGGCACCAATCAGGAAGTGGACGACGCGAGACTACCCGCAGCACTCGAACCTGTTGTGCGACAGTTGCGCGCAACGTTGTCATTCAAGAACTACCGCCTCGCCGCGACGTTGATTAACCGCGTGAAGAATGAAGGTCGCCTCGAGTTGAATTGGATCGGCGCGCCCCCTACATCGCCATTGGCCGCCGCTTCGAATGTGACACCGAGCTTTAGCCGGTTCAGTATCAGGCAAGTGAAACTCTTGCGTAACGCTGAAAATCAGACGGTTGTGCAGATGGTTGGCTTCAACTTCGGCGCCCGTATTCCCATTCAGACAACCCCGTCACTGGCGGCAAACGGCGCTATCGCGCCCGCTTTCAACTACGAACCTACCGGCCTCTCGACCGACATCAGCATGCGTGAAGGTGAACCGGTGATCGTCGGGACGCTCAATGTTGGACCATCCGGGGATGCGATTATCCTGGTTGTCTCCGCCAAGCGAACACCGAAATAGTCGTGGCACGCAACGCGCTAGGAGTTTAGGGCCGCACGGCCCTAAACTATTCAGGAAGTGAGAAAAGACGCGTTGCGATTGATGATTGTTGACGACGAGGAAGCCGCTCGCTACGGCATGCGGCGCGCCCTCACCACTCTTGGTTACAACATTACTGAAGCCGGTTCTGCCGAGGCCGCTCGGGCTCTGCTCAAACAACATGAACCGGACCTGCTTCTCCTCGATGTAAACCTTCCCGGCATGAGCGGCCTTGATTTCCTGCGCGAAATCCAGAGCGCCAACGGCAATGGGCCGCTCGTGATCATCGTTACGGCCCACGGCTCGGAACGCATGGCTGTCGAAGCCGTCAAAGCAGGCGCCTACGATTATCTTTCCAAACCATTCGAGCTCGACGATCTGCGACTCGTCGTCAAGAATGCCGCCGAGACGATTCAACTGCGACGCGAAAACTATTCGCTGCGACGCCGGATCGAAGTTGAACGTTCACAACGCGGCGCGTTGATCGGAAACTCCGAGGCGATGCAGAAAGTGCGCTCCATGATCGAGAAGGTCGCGGAGACTGACGCGACCGTGCTCGTGCGCGGCGAATCCGGAACCGGAAAAGAACTGGTCGCGCGCGAGTTGCACGAGCGTAACAGCGTGCGTCGCAATGCTTCGTTTGTCGCAGTCAACTGCGCCGCACTGCCTTCCGAGTTAATCGAGTCTGAACTTTTTGGCCACGAAAAAGGCGCTTTTACGGGCGCTGCCGCGCGTCGCGAGGGCAAGTTTGAGCAGGCTGATGGCGGCACGTTATTTCTCGACGAGATTGGCGACATGAGCGCGAACGTGCAGGCGAAACTGCTGCGCGCGTTGGAGGAGCGTCGCATCGAGCGCCTTGGGGCAAACGAATCGATCCCCGTCGATGTGCGCATCGTGAGTGCAACGCACCGGCCGCTCGAACAGGAGATCACGACCGGTAATTTTCGTGCGGATTTGTTCTATCGTCTGCGCGTGGTGACGGTTGAGATCGCGCCTCTGCGCGAGCGTCGTGAAGACATTCCGATTCTGTGTGAGACGTTTTTGCGCCTCGCGGCTGAGCGTTATGAATTGCCGCAGCGCGCACTCAGTCAGGCGGCTTTGCGGCGGCTGGTTGAGTACAATTGGCCGGGTAACGTGCGTGAGCTGAAGAACGCGATCGATCGCGCGATAATCCTGGCTGAAGGTGATGAAGTGACGCCAAAAGATCTGCCCGAGGAGATCACCGCGGGGATACCGGCGAGTGGGATAGCTGAGGGCGGGGATTCTGAAGCCGATGGCGTGCGCGTACCGTTTACGGCGGATTTCCGTGAGGATCGCAGAGAATTTGAGCGCCGTTACATCACGCGTTGTCTCGAACACACGCAGGGCAACGTTACCCGGGCGGCTGAGATTTTGGACATGCACCGGCAGTCGCTGCAACATAAATTACGGCAACTTGGTCTCGGACGTCGCTACGTTTCAGTGAGCGGCGAGGCGCAGGATAATGCCGACAGTTGATAGAAGATCATGAAGGCTAAACTCGACGCAATCATTCAACGTGACCAGGCTGAGTACCTGGACCAACTGTTACGCCAAAACGATCCGCTGCTGGCCGAGATGGAGGCTTACGCGGGCGAGCATCGCGTGCCGATCGCGGATCGTGAGGTCGCGCGTTTTCTCGAGATCACGGCACGTGTGACCAGGGCTCGCAAGGCTTTGGAGATCGGGATGGCAATTGGATATTCCGTGGTCCATCTGGCGCGCGGGATGGGTGAAGATGGAAAGGTTGTCACGATCGAGCCGAATGACGAGATGATTAAGGCCTCGACCGGTTATCTCAAGCGGGCCGGTTTGTTGGATCGAGTTGAGATCGAGAAAGGCAAGGCGCTGGAAGTTATGCCTACGCTGACGGAGACGTTTGATCTGTTGTTCATCGACGCAGTGAAAGAAGAATACTCACAATACCTCGATCTCGGTTTGGCGCGTTTGCGCACGGGTGGTGTTGTCATCGTGGACAATCTGCTGTGGGGCGGAAAAGTCGCGAGTGACGATGCGGAGAGTTCAACCGTCGCGTTGCGAGAATTCAATTGCTATTTCATCAACCATCCACAACTACTCGCTGAAGTGTTGCCCGTCGGCGACGGCCTCGGCTACGCAGTAAAGAGATAATCTTATAGATGCCACGGGCTCGTCCCGTGGAATCTCACGTTAGTCGCTACACGGACCCTATGAAAATTCACACCGGATGCCACGGGCTTGTCCCGTGGAGGGTTCACGTTCTCAGCTATTTAGCAGCAAACGTGAAACTCCACGGGACGAGCCCGTGGCATCTCGTGACGTGGCTTATGAGTTTTATTTAGCTACAACATGAAACTCCACGGGACAAGCCCGTGAGATCTTCGACCTATACACTTCTATCTTGCGTAACCTTTCTTGCGCGTGCTAACTTCCACTTGTCTCTTCATTTGCGAGTTTCCTCATAAACTCGCGCTGAACTAAACGAACTGGGAAGAAGTGGAGGTTACTGGTGCGCAGTGACAAGCTCAAACAGATCGTTGGACTGGTTCTGCTGGCCTCGTTAGCACTTGCCAATCATTCGTGCACCACTGTCTCCAGTAGCGAAGAATTTTTCGGCTCTACCACGCCCCCGGCGCGTAACATCTTTCGCTACGTCAGCGGGGACGAACCCGAGACACTCGATCCGACAATCAGCAACGGCCAGCCCGAAGCGCGACTCTACCTCGGACTCTACGAAGGCCTGGTTGAATACAATCCAAAGACACTCGCGCCCGAACCGGCACTCGCCGAACGCTGGCACATAAACAACGACTCTTCTGAATTCACTTTCCATCTGCGAACCACCGGGCGCTGGTCCAACGGCGATCCGATCGACGCCAACGATTTTGTTTATAGTTTCAGACGTGCACTCAAGAAAGAGACGGCTTCGAAAAATGCCTCGATGGCGTACTATCTGAAATACGGTCAGGCATACAACGAAGAACGTGTGTTCGTGCGCGATCCGAAAACAGGGGAGTTTCTGCTGGCCAAAGACTTTGTCCCGGATCTTCCAACTGAACCACTCAGCGGCAGCGCGCTCGATCCGGCAAAGAGCGAATATCTTCCCGATCCAAATGAGACGACGCCTGATCCCGATTCCGCTTTCCATCATCTGATGCACACACCGCAGCGTTTGACGCTTCCGGGCTACGAGAAGGCACGAAACAAGCGCCTCGACGCTGATGCTAAGTTGAAGGAAGCCGTCGCCGGCAAAGAATTCGTGCGCGTGAAGGCTGAAGATATCGGCGTAGAAGCGGTCGACAAATACACATTGCGGATATCACTGTCGCAGCAGGCGCCATTCTTCCTCGGACTGTTGGCGCATCAGGTTTATCGAATCGTGCCGCGCAAAATCGTGGAGCAGTACGGTAATACGTGGGCCCACGCGGAACACATCGTTACGTGTGGTCCATTCAAGATAAAACTCTGGAAGCCTTACGATCAGATCGTGCTCGAACGCGATCCGATGTACTGGGACGCCGCGAATGTGAAGCTGGACGAGATCTATTTTTATCCGATCCTCGACAACTCCACGGTGATGAACATGTACAAGGTGGGCCAGCTCGATGCGATGTACAACCATGCGGTGCCGAATCCGTGGGTGCACATTATCAAGACCAAGAAAGACTACATGGACAAGGGCGAGGCGGCCATCGACTACCTGATCATCAACACAACCAAGTTTCCATTAAACAATCCGAAGGTAAGAAAAGCATTCAACCTCTCTATCGATAAGGAGGCGTATGCTAACTGGCGTCGTATCGTAAAACCGTTGAACGGTTTCATGCCGGAAGGAATGTTCCCGGGATACCCGCAGCCCAAACCTGAGCCTTTTAACCCTGCCGAAGCGCGCCGGTTACTTGGCGAGGCCGGTTATCCAGTAAGTCAAAATGCGGACGGCAGTTTCTCCTGTCCGAAGTTTCCGGAAGGCGAGGTCGAGTTTGTCTACAACACGCAGGCACAGAACCGATCGTTCGCCGAGTGGATGCAGGCTCAGTGGAAACAGAATCTCGGCGTCACCGTCGGCCTGCGCACGCTGGAGTGGAAAACTTTTCTCGAAGCGAAAGAAAAACTCGAGTTCAAAGGATTCATGCGCGGAGCATGGGGTGCCGATTATATGGACCCATTCACGTTCCTGAGCCTCTTTTATACCGGCGGCGAAAATGGCACTGGTTGGGAGGATCCCAAATACGTCGCCATGCTCGACGAAGCGAATCGCATGCTCGATAAGCAAAAACGCTACGAGTTGCTGGCGAAAGCGGAAGCGTACATGATGGAGAACCAACCGATCATTCCGCTCGATACGACCTCAGTGAACTTTCTTAAAAAACCATACGTGAAAGGCATGTATCCGAATCCGGCTTCATTGTATCCATGGAAGTATGTTTACATCGAACGCGATCGCGCCAAGTGGGATTACGGCACGCCGAGTTTGACCGCGGAATGACATTGCCAATTGCCGATTGCCGATTGCCAATTGGTTGCGATTAAGATCTAACTTCTACTAATGACTGCTGAAACATCGAGCCGGATAAATCGGCAATCGGCAATTGGCAATCGACAATAGTTTAAAATGCTTCGGTTCATTGTCAGACGCCTCCTGATTACGATACCGACGATCCTTGTCGTGATCTCGATTACCTGGGTCCTGGTCAAGCTCGCCCCAGGTAATTTCTACTCCGGCGAAAAACGATTATCTCCAGCCGTCGAGAAAAATATCCGCGAGAAGTACGGTCTCGATAAACCCTGGTACCAACAGTACGGGAAAACGATGTGGCCGATTATTCGTCACCTCGATTTCGGTACGTCTCTGAAGTACGAAGGCCAATCGGTAAATACGATCATCAAGCGGTCGTTTCCCGTGTCGGCGGCAATCGGAATTCTTGCTTACTTACTTGCCCTCGTCGTCGGTATCACCGTGGGCTCGATTGCGGCACTCAAGCAAAACTCGAAGTGGGATTACACTTCGATGGCTTTTGCAATGCTGGGTATCTCGATACCGAACTTTGTACTTGGTCCAATCCTGGTGCTGATCTTTTCGCTTGGTCTCTACTGGTTACCACCATCGCGCTGGGAAGGATTTCCCAGTCGTAATCTCATCCTGCCGGTGGTGACGCTCTCAGCGCTCTACATGGCTTACATCGCGCGTCTCACACGCGCCGGCATGCTCGAAGTGCTTCGTTCCGACTACATTCGCACTGCGCGCGCAAAGGGATTGAGCGAGCGCGCCGTAGTACTCAAACATGCACTGCGTGGCGGGTTGATGCCGGTGATCTCGTATACCGGACCGGCACTCGCGTTTCTTTTGACTGGCACGGTTGTAGTCGAGAGGATCTTCGCGCTGCCGGGTTTGGGCAACTACTTTATTCAGGCATCACTTAATCGCGACGAGCCGCTGATCATCGGTATCGTTGCGTTCATTGCGATCACGCTCTTGTTGATGAATCTGCTTGTTGATATCGCTTACGCGTATCTGGATCCGCGTGTGAGGTATCAGTAGAAATGTCTACCGAGAAGAACCCCGAACACGACGAACTGATTCACATCGGTCCCGAGATGGCCGTTGCTGAAGCAGACGTGCATCCCGAAGAGGCGGGCGCATTTGTACGCGGCACGTCGTTGTGGCGCGACGCGTGGCGTCGTCTGCTGAAGAACAAGCTGGCGGTGTTTGGCCTGGTGGTAGTGATCGTTGTGACAATCGCTTCGATCATCGGACCGACAGTGATCCAGAAGACTTTTGGCTTCACGCCTGACTACATTCCCACTCACGACGAGAAGTTGACCAAGTCGTTTCCGCCCTTCACCGGACCGGACGGCAAGTTCTCCTGGCTTCATCCGATGGGCACTGACAATGCCGGTCGCGATCAACTCGCGCGTGTGTTACAGGGCGGGCAGATCTCCCTCTTCATCGGCATTCTTTCGACAGTGGTGTCGTTATTGATCGGCGTGAGTTACGGCGCGATTGCCGCATATGTTGGCGGGCGCGTTGACAACCTGATGATGCGTATCGTCGACGTGCTTTATTCATTACCATACATAATTCTCGTGATCGTGTTGCTCTCGTTGTTTCGCAGTCAAACGCCGCGAGGTCAGTTGACTCTGCTTTTTATCGCAATTGGTTCGGTGTCATGGTTGACGATGGCGCGCATTGTTCGCGGGCAGATACTTTCACTTAAGAATCAGGAGTTTGTGCTTGCAGCCAGAGCGACCGGGGTTTCAGCCTCGCGAATTATCTTTCGACATCTGGTTCCAAATACGCTTGGACCAGTAATCGTCTACGCCACGTTGACCATTCCGCAGATCATGCTGACCGAGGCGTTTCTTTCGTTCCTCGGTTTTGGTGTTCAGGCGCCACTGGCGTCGTGGGGAACTCTGGCAGCCGACGGAATTACAAACATCGCAGTCTTTCCATGGCAACTAATCTTTCCGGGCGCGACGATGGCGCTAACCCTCTTCTCGCTGAATTTTCTCGGCGATGGCTTGAGAGACGCGCTCGATCCGCAGATGCGAACGATATAGGACCTGCATGACCTCTAGCTCAGACGGCAATCTTCTCGAAGTAAAGAATCTTCGCACCTACTTCGAATCGGATGACGGAATCGTCAGGGCCGTCGACGACGTCTCTTTTCAACTCAAACGCGGCGAGACTCTCGGCATCGTAGGCGAGTCAGGCTCCGGTAAATCGGTCACGAACCTCTCGATCATTCGTCTTGTTCCCAATCCTCCCGGCAAAATCATTTCAGGCGAAGTGCTCTTCAACGGCAGCGATCTGCTTTTGTTGTCTAACGATGCGATCCGAAAGATCAGAGGCCGGCGCATCGCAATGATCTTTCAGGATCCGATGACCTCGCTCAACCCGTACATGAAAATCTCCAAACAACTAATGGAGATGACTCAGCTTCACCTCGGTCATTCGAGAGCTCAGGCTCACGACCACGCGATCCGCATGTTGGAAACGGTTGGAATTCCTGACGCGCGTAGCCGAGCCGATAGTTACCCGCACGAATTCTCCGGCGGCATGCGCCAGCGTGTGATGATCGCGATGGCGCTTTCGTGCGAACCGGAGTTGTTGATTGCCGATGAGCCGACCACCGCTCTCGACGTCACCATTCAGGCGCAGATACTCGAGCTCATCAGGAAACTCAAACGCGAGACCGGCACAAGCGTCATTCTCATTACGCACGATCTCGGCGTCGTTGCCGGTATGACCGATCACGTCATCGTCATGTACGCGGGAAAGATTTTCGAACAGGCGAGAACCGTGGAGTTGTTCTCGACGCCGGGCAACCCCTACACTAAAGGCCTGTTGCGATCCGTACCGGATCCTACAGATGAACAAGGCAAGTTGTATCAGATCCCGGGTTTGCCGCCGGACATGGCCCATCTGAAGCCCGGCTGTCCCTTTGCCGCACGCTGCGATTACGTGCAGGAGATTTGTCGTCGCGAGTTTCCGCCGTTCGTACAACTAAACAAAGATCACCACTCACTCTGTCACTTCGCTCGTGAGGTGTACAGCGAATCGGGAGGCACGCCCGTCCAGGCATGAGCGCAAACGAATCAACGTTGCTGTCGATTCGAGATCTGAAAGTCCACTTCGATCTCGGTGGTGGTGGTCCACTCGATAAGCTCTTCGGCACAAACCCTGTCAAGCGCGTGGTGAAGGCTGTCGATGGTGTCTCGATCGATATCTACAAAGGCGAGACTCTCGGACTCGTGGGCGAGTCAGGCTGCGGTAAGTCGACTCTGGGTCGCGCAATCCTGCGACTTACCGAACCCACTGGCGGCCAGGTGTTTTATCACGATCAGGATCTCGCACACTTGTCATCGAAACGACTGCGTGAACAGCGACGTCACCTCCAGATCATCTTTCAGGATCCTTATGCTTCACTCAACCCGCGCATGACAGTCGGACAAATCGTGGGCGAACCACTCGAGACGTTTCATCTGGCGCACGGCAGGGAAGCTGAGCAACGGGTGCAGGAATTGCTCGAAACGGTCGGCTTGAGCAAACGTTTCATCAAGCGATATCCACACGAGTTCTCAGGCGGTCAACGCCAGCGCATCGGCATCGCTCGCGCGCTCGCAGTCGATCCTGATTTCATCGTCGCCGATGAACCGATCTCGGCTCTCGACGTTTCCATTCAGGCGCAGATCATGAATCTGCTCGAACGACTGCGTCGCGAAAAGAACCTCACCTATCTTTTCATCTCACACGACCTGCGCGCGATCCGACACGTTTCGGATCGCGTCGCCGTGATGTATCTCGGCAAGCTGGTGGAGATTGCTGACGCGAAAACAATTTACCAGGAGCCGCTGATGCCTTACACGAAAGCGCTCATCTCCGCTGTACCCGTGCCCGATCCTCAGGTAGAAGCTGCGAGGCAGCGTATAATGCTGGAGGGCGACGTGCCTTCGCCGATAAATCCGCCGGCGGGTTGTCGCTTTCACACACGTTGTCCATACGCGATTGAAGCATGCAGGGAGGTGGTTCCTCAATTGGTCGAGATTAAGCCCGCGCATTTCGCGGCCTGCATCAGAATCAGTCCGGCACAACCCCACATCGAAGATGTCGCGCCGGGCGACGCCCCAGGTTTGCCTTAAAAGCGCCCCAAAAGATACCTAACGGACATGTAAGAAATCACTCACCCCACTCCATTTGTGCATTTTGTGCCTTTTTGTGGCAGATTTCTCTTGAATGCCCTCGCTATTGGACGTTTAGCACTAGGGTAAAACCCCTCATGTGCGGATGAAGGTTTAAGCCCGGATCCCGATGGTTAAGAAGTCCCCCATTGCCCTGAGTCCTCAGGAACATCGTGAAGACGCCCCGACTTCCTGGCCCGAAACCCAGGATTCACTCGCGGAGTCTTCAGGGCTTGCTCTGCTTTTGGTCGATGGCTACCAGCCGCCGGCGGTGGTGGTGTCAAACAACAATTCGATTTGCCACACTTTTCAAACCTCGCCCGAGCACGTTCAGCTTTGCGACCCTTACTGCGGCGCCGCTCATTCGAAGGCGATGAAAGCCGGAGGAACGATCAATTACAAGTGCCATGCGGGACTTTCATGTTTTGCCAGGCCAGTTGAGATCGGCGGCAAACGAAATCTCGCGGTGATCGGCGGGCGGGCTTTCGTAAAGAGTTCGGATTATCAACAACTGATGGAACGCTTTCGCACCGGAGATCTACAAAGCATCGCTTCGGATGAAGTCTTCGCGAACATTCTGTTCTCAGACTCGCATCGTTTAACTGAGCTCGAGGAGCGAGTCGAACGGGCTGCGCGACGGCTGCAAGTTACATCGTCGAATGGTTCCGGCAAGGTGGTCCAGGCACCGGTGGCCAAACCTGAACCCACGAAGGCTCAGCAGGAACTGGAGCTCGAGATACAACGTCTTCGAAACGAGCTGGAGTATCGTTCGCGCTTCACCAATTCGCTACAACACTTTTTGGAACGAATAAGCTGTGCCGATCCGGTTAAGACCTACAACTCAATCATCAGCAACTTGAAGGAGTTGCTGCAATCAGAACGCGCGTCGTTGATGGTATTGGACGAAACTTCAAACGGGCTGATCATGAAAGCGGCGAGCGGACTTTCGACCGATCCGAATTCGGTGTTGCCCGTGCGTGTAGGTGAGGGAGTGTCAGGAGAAGTTATCGAAACAGGCAAGCCATTGATGGTCAGCGATCTTCGTATGGCGGGTCGCAAACCCGCGCCGGCTGAACGTCACTACAAGACAAACTCGTTCATCAGTTACCCGATCATTATCGGTGGCAGGAAAGTGGGTGTACTCAACGTCACTGACAAATCGGGTGGCGGAACTTATGACGAGGTCGATCTGAGCCTGCTGGAGATCATTGGACCACAAGTCGCGCTTGCACTCGAACGCGCAGAGTGGCAGGAACGGGCGACGGAGTTTCAACTGATGTCGATCACGGATGCGCTCACAACGCTGCCGAATCGTCGCTATCTCGAGGAGCGGCTCGCGGAGGAGGTGAGTCGTTCGAAGCGCCACGAATTTCCGATGAGTTTTTTGATGATCGACATCGACGACTTCAAGGCTTACAACGACAAAAACGGGCATCAGGCAGGCGATCTGGCGCTGCAGATCACGGCGCATTGTTTGAAGGGAGCGCTGCGCCAGGCTGATGTGGCCTCGCGTTATGGTGGGGAAGAGTTCTGCATTTTGCTGCCGCAAACAGGCATGGTGGAGGCGGGCGTGATTGCCAATCGTATCCGCGATCGGGTGTCGACAACGCACTTTCCGCACGGGAAGTCGCAGCCTCTTGGTCATGTAACTATAAGTGTAGGAGTGTCGACGTTTATGAAAAACGTGGACACGCCGGAAAATATCATCGCCGCCGCGGACCGCGCGCTGTACCAGGCGAAGAGTATGGGAAAGGACCGGGTGGAGTTTTACGGAGAGAAGGAAAGCAGTTAACACAGATTACACGGATTTAAATCCGGATTTATCAGTGTAATCTGTGGCAAATATTTTGATGAGCAGTCGCAGCCCCAGCGAAAACTTCCGCCGCATCCTCGGCCGTGTGGTACAGCAGGACTTTGTCGGTCGTGCGAGCGAGTTGGACCGCATCCTCGTCCAGGCGAAACCGGCTAACGCCGGTCGCGGGCTATTGCTT
>JBKPJP010000025.1:0-3918 GCA_046730735.1 Acidobacteriota bacterium
CAGCAGCACCTTGAGCTCTTCCTTCATCTGAAAGCCGCCGTGATCCGCACCCACCGCGATCAGCTTCGACGCCTTCGACCCGCGTCGCGAAGCGCGTCGGACAATCTCAATACCCTTATCCTTGACAATGTCCGCAGCAAGGGGCGTCAGACGCGCATCTTCACCGATGCGAAGAACCTCCCCCGGCTCGAGTCCGCGCACGTCATCCTCGGTGATGACGCTCTTCGCCGACTCATCACGCGTCACTGCGCTTTGCGTAGTTGTCTCTGAAACTGTATTCACGAAGCGAGTGGGCGCCGGCTCAGGCTCTGCTGGTCCAGCTTTCGCCAACACCTCGCGTACGAGCGCGCGCACTCGATCTCGCGTCGAATCATCCGCCATCAAACGTTCCTCGAATCGAGCAACCGCGCCGAAACCGCAGCCACTTTGCCGGAGCGAAAAGTGAAATCAACGCGACCGACATAGATGCCACTCTTGCCAACCTGGAAGATCAACGTCTTCGCGCCGCACGGCTGCGTCTGCGTCACCGGCTTCTCCATGAACGTGTGCGTGTGCCCGCTCGCAATGAAATCGATACCATCGACCTGGGAGGCTACAAACAAATCGCCTGACTTTCCGTCTTTTATATAACCAAGATGCGACATACAAACGACGAGCGCGCAATGCTCCTGCTCGCGCAGTTTCTTGACGACATCACGCGCGGCAACGACCGGATCGATGTACGTCACACCCTTGAAGTTTTCAGCGGTGATCAATGCGGTTGGACTGATACCCAAACCAAACAATCCGATTCGTATCCCGCCGATGGTCTTAACCACGTAGGGTTTGACCTTGTCTTCCAGCACAGTTCCCTTCACGTCGTAATTCGCTGAGACGATATCGAAGTTGGCAAACTTCAGCGCCGCCGCGAGAGCTTCGACGCCGTTGTCGAACTCGTGATTACCGAGTGTGCCAACGTCGTACCCGATCGCCGACATCGCCTTGTACTCCACTTCGCCTTTATAGAAGTTGAAGTAAGGCGTGCCCTGCAACACGTCGCCCGCATCGATCAGCAACGTGTTCGGATTCTCTTTTCTGATCCTTTTTACGAGTGTGGCGCGGCGCGCAACACCTCCCTTCCCGGCGTTCCTGTCGTTCGCGGGTAAAGGATCGATCTGCGAATGCGTGTCGTTGGTGTGAAGAATCGTGATTACGATCTCAGCCGCGAATAGCTCTCGGGGAGAGGCGATCGCGAACGCGCCGAAAGCTGCGGAAGTTGCAAGAAAGTCTCTGCGAGTGATCATCGGGGCGTCTCGGTCGTCTTTGGGTCTGGTCCAATCTGAACGAATCGATCGTCCAGAACGCTGCGTATCGGCCGTCCCGCCGCGGTCTCGCTCTTGACGTAGTTCATGATTGCATCGCGTAGCGTCATGTTGAGCGGTGTCGTGCTTTTCGCTTCCTTGAGAATCGCGTACGGACCACCGCCGACTTTCAGCAGGTAATCGATCGTTACAACGGTGTAAGTTTTCTGCGGATCGACGTCCACCTCTTTTCCGTTCGCGTCAACGAGTTTGCCGCTGATGAACTCAGCGCGGTTTCGATCGTTCCACTTGAATTCGATTCGCGCGCCGGCCTGGGCATCGCGAGGCACGACCTGAAGCAACTGGGAAAGCTGTGTGCCTGTGAGTTCGAGTGCGACTAAGGCATTCTCAAACGGCAACAGCTCAAAGATGTCGCTGGCCTTCAGTTCACCGGCTGAGATTTCATTCTTACGCAAACCACCAACATTCATCACCGCGAGCGTGACGGGCTTGCCGAGTTTCGCCTCGGCCTGTGCTCGAATGCCGTTCGTGACGAAGTACCCCAACGAACCGCCGCCAACGCCCTTCTTGGTGAGATTGCCTTCGAGCCGGCCGATTACTTTACTCAGCTCCAGAACTTTTTCGCTGTACGGCGCCAGCATCTTCTCGACGTCTTTGTCAGCGGGAACACTGTCATCGACCGGCAGCAGACTCGCTCGTTCACTAATTTTCTGCTGCGAACCGGACTTAGCCGGAGTTGGCGTCGCCTGACAAGGTTCGATTGCCGCTCCCTGTCCAAAAACAGGAACGACAAAAACCATCAGCGCGAGCACGCGAAGCAAGTTGTGCATATTAAACATTTGACCTGAAGGAAGAGCTTGCATAGTATGTCGCACCACGCATCACATAGGCAAACGTCTTGCTCGACCAACATCTTCATCATAAGGAGTGACAAGTTGGCTACTTCTTCCGCGCAGATCCCATCGGAGTTCAATAACCCAAATCTGGCCGTGCTGCTCTCGGAGGAGCAGATACAGACACGCATTAAAGAACTGGGCGCGCAGATTACCCGCGACTACGCCGGCCTCAATCCATTGCTGATTGGTGTGTTGAAGGGTGCCTGCTTTTTTCTGAGCGATCTGATGCGCGCGATCGACACGCGTCTGAGTCTCGAGTTCATGGCGATCTCGAGTTATGGATCGTCGACGCGAACGTCGGGTGAAGTGCGGATCATGAAGGATCTCGATGTGCCCATTGAAGGGCGTCACATCCTCGTGGTGGAAGACATCGTCGACACCGGACTGACGCTTTCTTACCTGCTGGCGAACCTCGCATCGCGTGGCGCGGCGAGTGTGAAGCTCGCGGCATTGCTCGACAAATACGAGCGCCGCCAAAAGGAAGTGAAGATCGACTATCTTGGTTTTCCGATTCCGGATGAGTTTGTTGTTGGCTACGGCCTGGATTTCGCGGAACGTTATCGCAACTTGCCGTTCATCGCTGTGTTGAAGGATCCAGAGGCTTAGGAGGAAATCACGTGAAGAAGTTTCTGTTACTGTTCGTTTTGTTTGTGTTTGCCGGCGCCGCACAGGCGCAGCAACCGGATTATTCCAAGGTTCAGATGAAGGCGACGAAAGTTGCCGGCAACGTTTATATGCTTGAAGGCGCGGGTGGAAACATCGGCGTCTCGGTTGGTGACGACGGGCTCTTAATTGTTGACGACCAGTTTGCGCCGCTTGCCGACAAGATCAGGGCCGCGCTCAAGGGTCTTGCGGACAAGAAACTGAAATTCATCCTGAACACTCATTGGCACGGCGATCACACCGGCGGCAACGTTGTTTTTGGACCAGAGGCGACGATCATCGCGCATGATAACGTGCGCAAGCGGCTTGCGACCGAACAGAAGTCAACAGTCTTCAACACCACCACGCCCCCGTCTCCAAAGGAAGCGCTGCCTGTGATCACGTTCGATCAGTCATTGTCGGTGCATTTCAACGGTGAGGACATTCGCGCGATCCACTTCCCGCACGGGCATACCGATGGCGACAGTGTGATCTTCTTCTCGGCTTCAAACGTGGTCCATCTGGGTGATGACTTCTTCGCCGGACGATTTCCGTTTGTGGATCTGGAGAGTGGCGGATCGGTAGAAGGGCTGGTCAAAAACATCGGCGAGCTCGTTAACAAGATCCCAGCCGATGCAAGACTGATCCCCGGCCATGGTCCAATCTCAACCCTCGACGATCTCAAAAGCTATCACCGCATGTTGCAACAGACGACCGAGATCGTGCGCGGAAAAATCGCCGCCGGTAAGACCTTGGACCAGATCAAGAGTGAAGGCCTTCCCGACGAATGGAAACCCTGGGGCACCGGCTTCATCAAAACCGACCGCTGGGTCGAAACCATCTACAAAAGCCTGACCGCTAAATAGTTTAGCCACGAATAACGCGGATGCATACGGATCAGACCCGTGTTCATCCGCGTTCATCCGTGGCTGGTCAATCTGTTTACCGGTATCGCCAGTACGTAGGACGGCGCCGCTGATGCGCAACCGCGACAATTTCGACAGTCTCACCACGCATTCGGAAAACCAAGTCAAACGGAAAACGTGGAAATACTATATGTCTTGTATTCGCCGCATTTC
>JBKPJP010000026.1:0-2674 GCA_046730735.1 Acidobacteriota bacterium
CCGTTCGCACATTGCGTGCAGTAAATCTTTGCCATCCTCAGGAGGAGGCATGTGAGAATCGAGAGTGGCCCAGCCGGTAATGCCGCACATGATGTTTAGATACGATCGGTTCTTGGGAAGCCGAGGCGTTCGCGCACCGAGTAGATCGCCTTGGCTTGTGATTCGTGATAGGTGCGCACGAGCATTTCAGCGAGCAGGCCCATCAGCAGGAACTGAACGCCGACGGCAAACATGACGATGCTCAGAATAGGCAAAGGAGTTTGCACGAAGTCTGCTTTATGAAAAATTTTCAGAAAAACTGCGTAGAGCCCGCCAAGGATCGAGATCCCAAAGGCCAGCATCCCAAATGAACCGAACACGTAGATCGGCTTTGTTTGATACGAGGCCATGAACTTAATAGTCATCAGATCGAACACAACTTTGATGGTGCGTGACAATCCGTATTTCGATTTGCCCATCGTGCGTGCATGATGCTCGACCGGGATCTCAGTAACGCGCGCGCCCGCCCATGCCGCATAGATGGGAATGAAGCGATGCATCTCGCCGTAAAGTCGAACGTCCTGCAACGACTCGCGCCGGTAAGCCTTCAACGAACAACCGTAATCGTGCAACGGCACGCCGCCAATCCACGAGATCAAACGGTTAGCGAGCATCGAAGGTATCTTGCGCGTGATCATCTTGTCTTTCCGATTTTTGCGCCAGCCTGAGACGACGTCGTAACCTTCGTCGAGCTTTTTCAGCAGACGCACGATATCCGCGGGATCGTTTTGCAGATCGGCGTCCATCGGGATCAACACGTCTCCTTTCGCGGCGTCGATACCCGCAGCCATCGCCGCTGTTTGACCGTAGTTGCGCCGCAACGCCACAACACGCACGCGTGGATCGAGCTGCGAGATTTCGCGGAGAATTTTCAAACTGCCGTCGGTAGAACCGTCGTCAACGTAGACGATCTCCGCCGAACGGCCGAGTCGCTTGAGTGCTTCGTCGAGCTTAGCATGCAGCGGTCGCAGGTTTGGTTCCTCGTTGTAGACGGGTAGAAAGACCGAGAGCTCGGGCGCGTCCGTGGTCGCGCCGGTCCAGTCGTCAATCAATTGTTCCTGTTCGTCGAGAATCTTCATTTAATGGCGGTTGCGCTTCTGACGGCGGTGCGCACAGGGCATTGTAAAACAGTTTTACGAACTGCTCATCCTAAACCACTCCACAAAGCGGTGTAGGCCCTCTTCAATTTGCGTTTTTGGCTGGTAATTCAGCAACGCGCGGGCTTTGGAAACGTCTGCAAAGGTCTGCGGCACGTCGCCTGGCTGCGGCGGCTGGCGTTCGATGATGGCGTGTGTATCCAATTCTTTTTCCAGGAGCGAAATCAGTTCGCGGAGTTCGACTGTGCGCGACTCGCCCAGGTTGATGACTTCGTAGTTGCTTTTGTCGTAATCGATAGCAGCCGTGACGCCGTCGATGATGTCGTCAATGTAGGTGTAATCGCGACGCGTGGTGCCGTCGCCGAACACTGGGATTGGTTTGTGCTGACTGATCAGTTTTGCGAACTTGTGGATCGCGAGATCAGGGCGCTGGCGTGGTCCATACACGGTGAAAAAACGCAGACACACGCAGCGCAATCCGTACAAATGCGAATACGTGTGGCAGAGCAGTTCGCCCGCGCCTTTGGTCGCGGCGTAAGGTGAGATGGGTTGGCGTATCGGATCATCTTCGCTGAATGGCACCTTGGCGTTGATGCCGTAGACGGATGACGATGAGCCGAAGACGAATTGCTTGATGTTGTGCTGGCGCGCGAGTTCGAGGAGGTTCACGGTGCCGTTGATGTTTGTTTCCGTGTAGAGCTGTGGCTCGGAAAGAGAAGGTCGCACGCCGGCGCGCGCAGCGAGATGGACGAGGCAGTCGAAGTTGCTGCCGCTGAAGATTTGTTCGAGTGTTTTGCGATTGCGGATGTCGACTTCGTGAATGCGGTAGCGCGGATCTTTCAGGTGTTCGCGAATGTTGTCGCGCTTGATTGAAGGGTTGTAGAAGTCGTTGAAGTCGTCGACGACAGTGATGCGTTCGACGTCTGATGCAAGTAATCGATCAACGAGATGTGAACCAATGAAGCCGGCGCCGCCAGTGATGAGAAGGTTTTTCATTCAGCTTTTGTAGCATAGATCCATAGGTGCCAGCCCCATCTGGCGGCGAGTTTTGTCTCGAGCGAACGCGGAAGGACCGCGCCGAGTACCGGTAGCCAGCGTTTGTTTAGAAAATATGTGCGTAGCTCGACGTGCGCGAAGTCTTTGAAGAGTTCGCGTGCTTCGCTGCGGGAATAGACGCGAGCGAGCGGATTGCCGGCGCCGTCAGTATTGCTGCTCAGGAACTCGTCCGTGTTCAGGTAGTTTGACTTTGTTTGCAGTTGTCGTGCGTGGTCCTGGAGGCTTGATTCCGGTTCGCCGGTTAAGAGATGGACCAGCTTGACACCTTGTTTCCAGCGCAGCAGTTGCGCGCCAGCGCGGCGCAGCATCGAGATGTTGACGCGATAGTTATAGGAGTCGCGATGATAAAGCATCACGACTGCTTTGCCGCCCGGGCGTAGTACGCGATGTATTTCGCGCACGGCTGCGGCTGTGTCGGGTGTGTGATGCAGTACGCCGTGTGAATAGACCAGATCGAATGAGTTGTCGGGGAAGTCTAGATG
>JBKPJP010000027.1:0-8283 GCA_046730735.1 Acidobacteriota bacterium
TCGAACCCGGCAGCAGCATGTTTTATTACACGGGCATGCGCTGGGGAACGAGCGAACGAATGCTTGCCATGGTGATTCCCGCGCGCGGCCAGATCGCGTGGGTGTGTCCAAAGTTCGAAGAGGAACGCGCGCGCGAGCTGATCAACATGGGCACTGACATTCGCACCTGGGAAGAGGATGAGAGCCCTTACAAACGCGTTGCTGAGATATTGAAGGATCGCGGCGTGCGCACAGGCACCGTCGGCATTGAAGAACGCGTGCGCTTCTTTCTTTACGACGGCATCCGACAGGCGGCGCCGGCGGTGAAGTTTGTGAGTGCGACACCGATCACTGCCGGTTGTCGCATGTTCAAGTCGCCCGCCGAACTCGCGTTGATGCAGATCGCGAACGACATCACGATCGTTGCTTACAAAGCCACGCGCGATAGCATGACTGAAGGAATGACGCAGGGTGAGTTCGCAGGCAATTGCGCGGCGGCGTTTCGCGCACTCGGAACGTCGGGCGGAGTGTTCGTCAGTTTCGGCAAGTACACTGCGTTTCCACACGGCAGCAGCACTCCGCAGCGTTTGAAGGAAGGCGACGTGGTCCTGATGGATGGTGGTTGTGGTATCGAGGGTTATCAATCAGACATCACGCGCACGTTTGTCTTTGGTAAGGCGACAAATCGACAGCGACAGATCTGGGACCTGGAAAAGAAGGCGCAGGATGCGGGGTTTGCCGCGGCGAAAGTCGGTGCGCCGTGTGAAGCAGTGGACGCGGCCGCGCGCAAGGTGATCACTGATGCTGGTTTTGGTCCGGATTACAAAGTGCCGGGTTTGCCGCATCGCACCGGGCACGGCATCGGACTCGATGGGCACGAATGGACCAACTTCGTGCGTGGGAACAAGACGCCGATCCAACCGGGCATGTGTTTTAGTGATGAACCGACAATCGTGATCTATGGCGAGTTTGGAATTCGTCTTGAAGATTGTTTATACATCACTCCGGATGGTCCAAAGTTTTTCACGAAACAAAGTGAATCCATTGACGAGCCGTTTTAAGATGGTCAGTAGAATTTAAGATCATTAGCTAGAACAAGTCAGGAAGAGGGGCTTGCCCCCGCTGATCGATGATTCGGGAGAGCGGGGGCAAGCCCCTCTTCCTGACTTGTTCTAGCTAAGTGACTTGTTCTAATAAAGGATCATAAATTGGCAATCGGCAATCAAAAATCGGCAATAGGAAGATGGGTACTGGCGGCGACGATCCTGGCCTCGAGCATGGCGTTTATCGATGGCACGGTCGTCAACGTTGCCCTTCCTTTCCTGCAAACCAACCTCAACGCCACCGCGATCGGAATACAGTGGGTCGTTGAAGCCTACTCGCTCTTTCTTTCCGCACTCCTGCTCGTCGGCGGTTCGCTCGGCGATCGTTATGGCCGGCGTCGTATCTTCAACATCGGCGTCGTAATCTTCGCCATCGCCTCCGCTCTCTGCGGATTTGCGGCCAACATCGAACAACTGATCATCGCTCGCGCATTGCAGGGAATCGGCGGCGCCCTTCTGGTCCCGGGAAGCCTCGCGCTCATCAGTTCTTCCTTTGACGAAGACAAGCGCGGCAAAGCGATTGGCACGTGGTCCGGGTTCTCCGCGATTACTACCGCGATTGGCCCAGTGCTCGGTGGCTGGCTCGTCGAACATCTCACATGGCGGGCGGCGTTCTTTTTGAATCTGCCGTTTGCAGTTGCAGTGCTCGTCATCTCGATCTGGAAAGTGCCGGAGAGTAGCGAGAAGAATCATCATGGTCGACTCGATTGGATCGGCGCAGCACTCGCGACGATCGGACTAGGCGGCGTGGTCTATGGTCTCATCGAATCGCCGCGACTCGGTTTCTCAAACCCGCTGGTCTTAGTAACTCTGATTGGCGGCTTCGTGTTGTTGGCGCTCTTCATTTTCAACGAAGCGCGCACGAAGAACCCGATGGTGCCTTTGGGACTGTTTCGCAGTCGCAATTTTTCCGGCGCCAATCTGCTGACGCTATTCTTATACGCGGCACTCAGCGGCACGTTTTTCTTCTTCACTCTCAATCTGATTCAGATCCAGGGTTACTCCGCGACTGCCGCGGGCGCGGCGTTGCTGCCGTTTGTCGTGTTGATGTTTTCACTCTCGCGCTGGTCAGGCGGCTTGATCGATCGTTTCGGAGCGCATTTGCCGCTGACTGTTGGCCCGATCGTCTCCGCGGCTGGATTTGCACTCTACGCGGTCCCCTCGATCAGTGGAAACTACTGGACCAGTTTCTTTCCCGCCGTGATTGTGCTTGGGCTCGGGATGGCGATCACTGTGGCGCCATTAACGACCACCGTAATGAGTGCTGTTGGTGAGGAACAGGCTGGTGTGGCGTCGGGTATTAATAACGCGGTGTCACGCACGGCTGGGTTGCTGGCGATTGCCGTCTTCGGGGTGATGATGTTGCACACGTTCAGCCAGGCTCTTGCGAGCCGGATGAACGAGTTGCAACTGGACGATCGTGTGAAGCATTCGATTTACGAGCAGCGAGTGAAGTTAGCGGCTGTGGAGATACCGTCTGAAATTGATTCAGCGACGCGGGAGCGATTGAAAGCGGCGGTGGCAGGTTCTTTTGTAGACGGGTTTCGGGTGATCATGTTCACGTCCGCAGCGCTGGCGCTCGCGAGCGCCGCTAGTGCGTTTCTGTTTATCAGAAAATCACGCCCGACCAGATCCCAGCAGCATCGAAATTAGCCATACGAGCGCGAAAGCGCCTACGGCAACGGCTGCACTCAAGAGATAGATCAATGAGGTTTCGACAAACTCGGAGTTCTTTTTTCCGTTGATCATGGGGAGATTCCTCGCTTCAGTCTCTTTGTTGGCGCAGAGCGAATGCTTGCATTACAATCAGTGCGCCTTGTCTTATCAAACTGTTTAAGAGCTTTCCTGAGGGTCGAATCTTAGGCTCGTAGGCGTGGCAAGTCCTCAGGCGGCACTCAAGATTTCCTCAAAGATATTTCTCAAGGCCGGTTTATGGATCAGCAGGACAATCACAGTTACGAATTCGGTCGTTTCCGCCTCAAAGTCGCGGAGCGCGTCCTGCTGCGTGAGGGTGAACTGGTTCCGCTCACTCCGAAGGTCTTCGACATCCTCGTGACGTTGGTTGAGCACGGCGGGCAGGTCGTCGCGAAAGACGATCTGATGAAGCGAGTTTGGCCAAACACGTTTGTCGAAGAGGGTAATCTCACGCAAAACATCTCGCTTTTACGCAAAGCGCTCGGTGAGACTCCAGGCGGCGTACAGTTTATCGAGACTGTGCCGCGACGCGGCTACCGGTTTGTCGCGGAAACGAGCCAGCCTTCTGGCAATGGGACCCGCGAGGTATCGAGCCCACCAGCGCCGGAGCCGGTCGTCTCAATTCCCAACACGGTCAGTCAATCTGCCGGAGCGAAGCGAACTCCGATTTTCGCAATCGTCGCAGGTCTCGTGGTCGTCAGCATCATTGCCGCGGTGTACTTCACGAGCTCGGGCAAGGCTGGAGACGCGTCTGCGATTCAGTCGATCGCCGTCCTTCCGTTTGTCGATGAGTCGTCTGATCCGGATGCTGAGTATATTAACGACAAGATTGCCGAGAGCTTGATCAATAGTCTTTCGAAGTTGCCGCAGTTGCGCGTTGTGCCACGCAGTGTTGTGGTCGGTTATAGAGGCAAGGAGATCGATCCGCGCAAAGTGGGCCAGGAATTGAACGTGCGCGCGGTGGTAACGGGTCGCATGCGCCGCCATGGTGACATCATCAGTATCCAAGCTGACCTGATCGATCTGGAGAATGTCGCTCAACTCTGGGGCCAGCACTACGACCACAAAGTTTCGGATGTGCTGCTCGTGCAGGACGACATCTCGCGTGACATCTTCGAGAACCTGCGTTTGAAGTTGAACGTCGAAGAGAAGAAACAGCTCGAGGCGTATGGCCTTTATTTAAAGGGCCGCAACGCCTGGAACAAGCGAACTAGTGACGCACTTCAACAGGCGATCGATTATTTCAATAAGGCCATCGCGATCGATGCGAACTATGGCGAGGCTTACGCAGGACTGGCTGACTGTTACAACATGCTCGTTGTTTACGGCCGGCTCGAGCCGAAAGACGGTTTTCCAAAAGCGAAGGAAGCGGCGACGAAAGCACTCGAGATCGACGAGAACTCAGCCGAAGCGCATTCGTCGATGGCCTTCATTAAGTTTCGCTGGGATTGGGATCGGACTGCGACTGAGCGTGAGTTTCAGGAAGCGATCCGACTGAAGCCCGCCTATGCGCCGGCGCATCAGTGGTATAGCTCCTATCTCGTCGCGGTGGAGCGTTTTGACGAAGCGATTGCGGAAGCAAAACGAACTGAAGAGCTTGAGCCGCTTTCATTCGTGGCCAGTTCGCATCTTGGTTGGATTTATTACCTCTCGGGACAAAACGACAAAGCGATCGAGCAGTGTCGAAAGATCCTCGAACTCGATCCGAGTTCGTTCCCGGCGCGTCGTTATCTCGGGTTGGCGTATGAAGCGAAGGGAATGTACGCGGAGGCGATCGCGGAGTTTCAAACCGGCGTGAAGCTTTCGGGTAGTCCGTTGATGCATGCGCTGCTCGGTCACGCGTACGCGGCTTCAGGCAAGACTGCGGAAGCGAAACAAGTGCTCGGCGATTTGCAGCAGTTGCAGGGCCAACGCTACGTCTCGCCTTATACAGTCGCGGCGATTTATGCAGGCCTCGGCGATGAAGAGCAGGCGTTCAAGTGGTTGGAAAATGCAGTCGAGGGACGCGACATCTGGTTAATGAACCTCAAAGTCGATCCAGTATTCGCGAAGCTACGCTCCAAACGCCAATTCACCGACATCCTCGCGCGCATCCGTTTGCGACCCTAAAAGATTTCACGCAAAGCCGCAAAGGCGCAAAGGCGCAAAGTGCATTCTTAGCGCCCTTTGATTTTCTTTGCGTCTTTGCGTGAAATCAACCACTTGACCCGTTACGGATTTGTGCCGAATCGGTGTAATCGGCGATTTCGGCCTTCTCGCGCGGCACTTTGCGCGTTACTATTTCGATGGGTGAGGTTATGAAACTGAAATCAGGTTTAATGCTGTTGTTCGTATTGGTGTTGAGCGTGAGTGTCTCTGCGCAGGAACCAGCGAGTGCTGCGGAACAGGTCGACAACCTGAAAGCGCAGTTGCTCGAAGTGCAGGGCAAGGAAGACGCTTTACGCACCCACTTGCAGCAGTTGGACGAGGCTATCAAGCCGGAGAATATAGAGCGCTCGCTGGCGGGAGTTGGTTCAACCCGGCCTGAGGAATTGCGCGAGCAGCGGCGGCGACAGTTGTCGATCGAAAGAGACGGTGTGTTGGCGCAGTTGCAGACGCTCGAAACAGGTCGCATACGTTTAGAGAGTGCAATCGCTAACGCCGAGGCACAGGCATACCACGAGAGCGCACGACCGCTGCCCTCAAATAGCAATCAAATCCTGATGGCGGCAGGCGGCATTCCCTTATGGTTCGTATTTGCGGGCGGTGGTAGTGTGGCCCTGCTGGCTCTGGGTGGCGGCGCGGTGCTTTATCGTCGAAAACGCTTGCGTTAGTTTGTCGCGCGAGAAAATTTCAAATCAACGGATACCGACGAGTCCCTGTACTGATTGGATCAACTTTTCTGTATCGTAACCTACACCGTCTTTGAAAACGATCTCGACGTTCTCGATGTCGCTGATCGTTATCGCGGGGTTTCCTTTGACGACCATCAGGTCAGCTTGTTTGCCCGCCGCGATCGAGCCGATGCGCGCATCTTCACCGAGAAACTTTGCACCATTGAGTGACGCGATCTTGATTGCTTCAACCGGTGTGAACCCTGCCTCAACCAACAGTTCGACTTCGCGATGATCGCCAAATCCCGCGACGATTCCACCGTTCCCAGTTGGATCGAGACCGGCGATAAGCAGTCCACCCGCTTTCACAAACGCACGCTCAAACTCCATCGCTTTGTGCAACAACGCGACAAAGTTCGCTTCCGATGACACGCGCGCACGTGCCTGCAGGTAACGGACGCGAGCGTCAGTATTCATCACGTTCAACATGCGCGGATTCAGCAACGCACTACTCGCGCCGATACCGGATTGGGCCAACGGCGCGCCGCCAGCCTCGAACACCGGAAACGTTGAAGTGACAGCCACATTTTTCGCAACAAGCGTCCGTATCGTCTCTTGTGCAGCAGCGCCATTGATATCGAGTTGCCGCAGACTATTCTGCACACCTTGCGGACATTGATCGGGTTGCTTGTTGGGAACAAACTCCGAGTCTGCAAAAAGGCCGTGTTCGAGATCATCGATGCCGATCTCCGCCGCTTCTTTGTAACCGATGGAACAGAGGTGCCCGGTGACTTTCAGCCCGCGTTTGTGTGCCTCCTCAACAGCCGCGCGCAACTCGTCACGCGTGATGTTCATGTACGCTTTAAATGAAGTCGCACCGAGATCGGCCCAGTAGTTCACCATGCGCCGTGCGTCATCCGCACCGGTCAACGTGTGCATCACGGGAGTGAAAGAGCCTTTACCCTCGAGATACGGCGCCGTGATGTGCATCTTTGGTCCAATCATGCGACCCGCATCGATCAGCTTCTTGATCTCGAGATCGGCGTAAGGCTGGACGCTGCCCGTCGTGCGGATCGTGGTAACGCCCAGCGCGAGGTACAGGCGTGGAAAACTGATCCCCATGTTCGAATACATCGGTGGTGAGCCGCCCATCGGAAAGAACATGTGGTTGTGCATTCCCACCAGGCCCGGCAACACCGTGTAACCATTGAGATCGAGTGTCTGGGCATTCGCCGGTATCTTCGCCGTCGCGCTCGGCTCGACCGACTGAATCTTTCCCTCGCTGATGACGATTGTCTGATCGTCTTTGGCGGCGGCGCCGGCGCCGTCAATCACGCGCACGTGAGTCAGCGCGACGATGCGTGCGTCGGTGCGGATGAACTGTCGATCGGGAGTTTGCGCGAACGCATCGATCGCCAACGACGTACAACAGATGAGCAGTAGCAGAATCGAGAGTTTAGTTTTCATTGTTTTCGTCCCGGCAAAATTTCGCCATAAGATAACACAAGCATGACCATAGCCTTTGTCGTTGCCGTTGCTGTCTTACTCGGATTGCTGTTGTTTCTCGTGAGGGAAGTACGGCGCCCGCCCGGTCCAGCCGCATGGGGGCGTACTCCAGTTTGGCCCAAACGACTGCGAGTTACGCTTGACGCCATCATCCTGCTGCTGGCCTTACTGGCATTCTGGGGGTTCTTCATCGAACCCAATCGGCTGATAGTTCGTGAAGAAACAATCGCGATGGATAACTGGCCGCGTGAGCTGGACGGTCTCAGGATAGCAGTGCTGTCCGATATCCACGCCGGCGGATCATTTATCAACGACAAGAAGCTGCACTCGGTCGTCGATCGCACCAACGGGCTCCATCCGGATCTCATCGTGATACTCGGCGATTACATGTCGAGTAATAGTTGGACCAGTGAACGCGTCGAGCCGGAGGTGGTTGGCGCGGCGCTGAAAGATTTCAACGCGCCGCTAGGCACTTATTCCGTCCTTGGCAATCACGATTGGTGGTACAGCGGCGCGAAAGTGCGTGCCGGTCTGGAGCAGAACGGCATTAAGGTCCTCGAGGATGAGGTGTTGCCGATCGAAGCTCGTGGTGTTTCGCTGTGGCTGGTAGGTCTCGCCGATCTTTGGACTCGGCCACAGCGAATCGAACAGACGGTCGCCAAAGTTCCGGAAGGGCAAACGATGATCGCATTGACTCACAACCCCGACATCTTTCCGAACCTTCCCCAACGTGTGCCGCTGTTGTTGGCGGGTCACACGCACGGTGGGCAAGTCAGGTTACCTTTCATCGGCTCCGTTGTGGAATCGTCCGCTTATGGTGAGCGTTACGAGCGCGGTCACGTTTTTGAAAACAACCATCACCTGTTTGTAACGACTGGTATTGGCACCAGCATCCTGCCGGTTCGTTTCGGTGTCACGCCCGAAATAGTTTTACTCACGTTGAAATCAAAATGATCTCTGCGGTTCTCTGCGTGCCTCTGCGTTCTCTGCGTTTAAATTGATCTTTAACGCAGAGAACGCAGAGATACGCAGAGGACCGCAGAGGTCCTGTTAGCCCAAAGTAGTAATGTCACCTTTCTCCAAAGTTGAAATGTCACCTTTTGTGGTACTGAAGTGGGAACTTCAGCACGAAAGGTACGGAGCAGGTGGAGCCCCTACTACGCATGAGCCAACGAGAGTTGACGCGG
>JBKPJP010000028.1:0-14426 GCA_046730735.1 Acidobacteriota bacterium
ATCATATTTCGCGCCTTCGGCGCTACGATACTTCACGCTCGATCTGCTTAGATCAGCACGAGCACCGGGGTGATCAACGGCCGGGCGCCGGTCTGCTTCTGGATAAAGCGTTTCAATTCGACGCGCACATGCTCTTTCAAGAGTGTTTCATCCGAAAGTGTCTGGCGTGACGCGCCCGCAACGGCAGCAATCACAACGCGTTTGGCATCCTCAAGCAGGTAGTTCTCAGGTCGCGACGCAAAACCATTTCCCGTGCTCAATCCGCGCACGCCGCGCGCAGCAATCTTCGGTTCGCCATCAAGCTCGCCTGTCTCTTCATCGACCGTCACTACGACCGTAACCGTACCTTCGTAAGCAAGCTGCCTGCGCTCACGCACAGTCTCGCTGTCGATCTCCTTAAATCCACTCTCGTCGATGAACGTGCGTCCAATCTCACGCTTGTCGATTACGGCCGCGCGCTCGCCATCCAGCTCGAGCACATCCCCGTTTTCGATCAGTATGATGTTGTCTTCCGAGTAGCCGAGATGGTTTTTGACAAACTCCTTGTGACGAAACAGCATGCGATACTCGCCGTGAATGGGAACGACAAACTTCGGCCGCACCGCCTCGGTCATGATGCGAATGTCTTCCTGCGATGCGTGCCCGCTGACATGGACCAGGCGCCGTTTCTCTTCAATGATGTTTGCGCCGCGCTTGTAAATGAACCCGATCATGCGCGAGATCAAACGCTCGTTGCCGGGGATGATGCGCGCCGAAAGCACGACCGTGTCGCCTTCGTCGACCATTAGTCCCTTGTAACTCTGCGTCGCCATCTGAGACAGCGCTGCACGTGACTCGCCCTGTGATCCAGTCACTAGAAACACGATCTCATCGTCGCTCATCATCTTCGCTTCGTTGAGCGAAACGAGCAGGCCGTCCGGAATGTCGAGATATCCAAGGCGATCCGCGACCTCGACGTTCTTCTGCATCGAACGTCCGAGCACACACACGTGACGATTGAACTGCTGCGCCACGTCGAGCACGATCTGCAAACGATGAATTGACGACGCAAACGCCGCCACGATAATGCGTCCCTTCGCTTCCGAGAAGATCTCTTCAAACGCCGGGATAACGGCCCGCTCCGATGGTGTGCGACCGGGCACAGTTGCATTCGTCGAGTCCGAAAGGAGTGCCAGAACCCCGTCCTGTCCGTAACGCCTGAACGAACGCAGATCTATTGGCTCGCCGATTACCGGCGTCTCGTCAACCTTGTGGTCGCCCGTGTGGATGATGGTGCCGACCGGCGTTTTGATACCGAGTGAGAAGCAGTCAACGAGCGAATGCGACACACGTATGAATTCCACCTGGAAGACGCCGATGTCCACGACGTCTCGCGGCTCGACGCGGTGCAGCAGCACGTCATCAAGCAGCTCGTGTTCTTCGAGTTTGCTCTCCGCGAGCCCGGCTGTGAAATGCGAGCAGTAGACCGGAACGTTGAACTTCTTCAGCAGGTACGGGAGGGCGCCGAGGTGGTCTTCGTGGCCATGTGTGAGAACGATAGCGGTGATGTTGTCCTTGTATTCGTCAAGAAAACCAAAATTCGGAATGGACACATCGACGCCGTAGGCAGTCTCCTCGGGAAAGCCCATCCCGGCGTCGAGAATCAACATCTCGTCGCCGTAGCGCAAAGCCATGCAATTCATTCCAAACTCGCCGATACCACCGAGCGGGATGATCTCGAGGACGCTAGCCATAAATCGCAAGAGTATAGCATGTGCGGCGGATTAACGCGGATGACACGGATCGGTTTTCATCTGTATTATCCGCGTTATGAACAAGTTTCTACTGGCCCTGTCATTCGTTTGGCTCTTTTCCGCTGTTGCGGTCGCCGCCACGCCGACCATGCGGCTGGATTACTATCACACCGGCGATGCGACGTCGGAAGTTTTTAGTGTGGATCGCGTCGTGATCGAGCCGCTTCCGTGGCCGGGACACCCGTCACAGGCAATCGATTCGTCGAACCTCGGCAAGTACCTGTTTGAAGTCCGCGATGCGAAGACGAAGCAGCTCTTGTACTCACGTGGCTTCGCGTCGATCTACGGTGAGTGGGAAACAACCGACGAGGCGAAGACTACTAAGCGCACGTTTCAGGAGTCGCTGCGCTTCCCCGCGCCGGCCGCGCCCGTCAGCATCGTGCTGAAGAAGCGCGACGCAAAGAACGTCTTCCAGGATATCTGGACCACGACGATCGATCCGGCGGACCAGTTTGTCGATCGCTCGAAGCCGGTGGCGCCCGCGCCCCTGATCACGATTCAGAAAACGGGCGAACCGGAAGACCGCGTCGACTTCCTGATTCTCGGCGACGGCTACACTGCCGGCGAGGCGAGGAAGTTTGAAGCGGATGCGCGCCGGCTTACTGACACCCTCTTCGCGACGTCGCCTTTTAAAGAGAATCGCCGGAGCTTCAACGTCTGGGCTCTGTGTCCGCCGGCAGCCGAGTCAGGGATCTCGAGACCTTCGACCGGCATCTATCGCGACTCACCCCTGGGTGCGACTTACGATGCCTTTGGATCAGAGCGATACGTACTGACTTTCGACAATCGCGCGTTGCGCCGGACTGCGCAGTTCGCCCCGTACGAGTTCATCGAAGTGCTCGTTAACGGCCGTACTTATGGCGGCGGCGGTATCTTCAATCTTTACAGTACTGTCGCTTCCGACAACGCCTTCGCGAACTACGTCTTCGTACACGAGTTTGGCCATCACTTCGCCGGACTCGCAGACGAGTACTACACCTCGTCAGTCGCTTACACTCCTTCAGCAGATCGAGTTGAGCCGTGGGAACCGAACGTGACCGCGCTGTTGGACGTCAGCACACTGAAGTGGCGCAACCTTGTTTCGCCCATTGCAAACGTGACACCGATTCCGACCCCTTGGAACAAGGAAGCATTCGAGAATTACTCGCGCGAGATTCAGCGACGGCGAGTGCAGTTGCGCAAGGACAAGCGACCCGAAGAAGAGATGGAGGCGTTGTTCCGGGAAGAGCTTGCGCACGAGCAAAAGATGTTCGGCGAGGAGAAACACTTCGGGCAGGTGGGTGCGTTTGAAGGGGCGATGTACGAAGCGCGTGGTTACTACCGTCCGGAAGTCGATTGCATCATGTTTTCGCGGACTGACCACTTCTGTAAAGTCTGCCGCGCCGCGATCGAGCGCATCATCAAGATGTATTCAAGATCGACTTAACCGCGGATTACACGGATAAACGCGGATTAGTGAGGCTTTAGTGGCTCGATGAAGTCCCGATCTTTTGTGCCGGCGTGGCAAACGATACAGGACTGTTGGCCGCGTTCCTCGAGATCGGAGACGAGCGCGTAAGTCAGGCCGCGATCGGACCACGTAATCACCTTCAACCCATCAATCGCGTTGTAGTGAAACTTCAAACCCTTCGAAGGGATCTCCTCACCGCCGGATAGCTTCGCGGTCGAGTCGGAAGTGATAACTAAACTTATCGGCCGGTCCCCCATGCTATACGCGACGTAAGCCGCGTACTGATTCTGATAATTGACGAGACGCGCGCCCTCGAGTGTGTAAAGCTTTTCCTGCCCCGACGACTCCTGGTAATTCGGCAGTTTCACACTGAAATTCACCTTGTTTGCGAACCACCTGGAAATCTCTCGCGGACTCGCCGATTCGATTTCCAGCGGCAACTGCCCGCGTATGTGACGCAAGTGGGTATCGACAGCTATCAACGCAAAGCTGCACACCTGTGCCACCGGAGCAGGTTCAGGCTGCCGTACAGAACGCCAGACCAGCACGGGCAACAACAGCACCAACAACCCCGCGGCGGTCGCCACCAGCCACTTAAAACGAAACACGCGCCGCGTCTCGTCACGAGGCGACACTTTCAAGATCTGCTCGACCCGGTTACGCAACTCCGGCGAAGCGACGTGCACTGGTCCACTCCCGCGAATCGTGCTGAGAAAGTTAAACTCCCTCTTGAAAACAGCAGCGCACGTCTCACACTTACTCAAATGCGCTTCCACCGTGCCACGCTCGTCTCCCTGCAACTCGTTGTCGAGATACAACGTCAATCGCCCAAGAATGTCATCACAATTTCTCAACGCTACTCCTCAAACTGCTCTGATACGCGCCCTGGTTTGCCAACCGGAAAGAAGTTTTCGCAACTTGCCGCGCGCGCGACCGAGTCGCGACATTACCGTGCCCGCCGGACAGTCAAGCACGGTGGCAATCTCCTGGTAAGTGAAACCTTCGATGTCGCGCAAAACAACTATCTCGCGGTAAGCGTCAGGCAAACTCTCAATCGCTTCTCGCACCTGTTCGCGTTCCAGCTTCCGCAAATAAACAACGTGCGGATTCTCCTGCGTTTCGTCAACTGCCTGTTCGCCGGTCTCGAGTTCGACAAAACGCGGGCCGTTGTTCTTGTGTCGCACCTGGTTCAACCAGGCATTGCGCATGATTACAAACAACCAGCCCTTCAGATTACTGTCAGCGTCGGGACGATGAGACGCAGTCGACGCGCGCAGATAAGTCTCCTGCACTAAGTCCTCAGCCTCGGTCAGATCACGTGTTAGGGCCATGGCGTAACCAAACAGCGCATCGAGGTGCTCGAGCGCCTCCAGGCCAAATCCGAGGTTGTTAAAGAGGCCGTCCATAGTCCTGAGTTTTGACCGCCGTATTCTACACCTCAGTGCTTCAAAAATTCGCTGGAATAATTTGAAGGCTCGGGTGTTATTTGATCAACGCGGTTTCTTTTGCATTCCGTAGGGCGCAGCATGTGGGCGACGCGCGCGGCGCCGCCCACATGTTCGCCCCTACGGGTGCATCTCTGCGGTCCTCGGCGTATCTCTGCGCCCTCTGCGTCTTTATCGCAGAGACGCGGAGATACGCAGAGGGCCGCAGAGTTGTGTTATTTTCTCGCCGATGGCACCCCTAAAACTACTGCTACTGACATTCCTAATCGCGTTTGTTCATTCAACAGTTCCAGCCCAGAAGCTGGTTCCACATCAAATCTCGTTGGCTAACGGAAAGTCGTTTGACCTTAACCTTCCCGAAGATTACGAGATCAAGGTGGCGGCCCAGGGTCTGAAGAGGGTTCGGTTCATGACGATGAGTCCCGACAACCGTCTCTTCGTCACGGACATGTACAACCTCACTGACAATCATCTTGGCGTCGTCTATATACTCGATCAGTTTGACCAGACAACGCGGCGCTTCAAGAAGGTCACGAAGTATCTCAGCGGCCTGCACAACCCAAACAGCGTTGCTTTCTACACCGATCGCGATGGAACACAGTGGTTCTATCTTGCGCTGACCGATCGTCTCGTACGTTATCGTTACATCGCCGGAAAGGATTCGCCCTACGGCGATCCGCAAGTGCTGGCGACTTTTCCCGCTTACGGTCTCAGTTACAAATACGGCGGCTGGCACTTAACGCGCACTGTGATCGTCGGCGGCAACGGAAAGATCTACGTCGCGGTCGGAAGCAGTTGTAATGCGTGCGAAGAGAAAGAAGAAGTTCGCGCCAGTATTCTCGAGATGAACCCCGACGGCACTGGCCAGCGTTACTACGCCCGCGGCCTGCGCAATGCGGTCGGTCTTCGTTGGACCAGGGGCAAGCTCTACGCGACAAACATGGGTTCAGATCACCTCGGTATCAATCGTCCCGCCGACACGTTCTACGCCCTCGAAGACGGCAAAAATTATGGCTGGCCTTACTGTTTCCAGGCCGGGCCAAAGGTTTACGCCGATCCGAAATTCAATGTAAACGAGACAAAACTGGATTGCAGCAAAGTTCCCGCGGCTCTGACACCGTTTCCCGCCCATAGTTCGCCGCTCGGATTGGAGTACTTCGACTCGAAAAACTCTTCGGATCTCGCGGGTTCTTTTCTGGTGGCACTACATGGATCGACAAATAAAAGCCTGCGGCGGGGTTATAAGGTTGTAAGAATCAGTCCGTCTGGTGCGTCCACCGATTTCATCACCGGGTTTTTCGAGCTGAGCCGGATCAACGGCCGCCCGGCGGATGTTTTCAGTTTCGGGAAAGACGCGTTCCTCTTGACTGACGACTATAGTGGCGTGGTTTATTACGTATATCTGCGTAAATCGTCTGCGTGAATCTGTGTAATCTGTGGTCCCGAAAGGAAATCATCATGCGCGTTCGTGTCTCGCTGCTTCTGATCGTCCTCGTCTTTCTGTGTGCGCCCGCTACCGCGCAGAAACGCAACATCACTGAAAAAGACCTCTTCGACTTCGTCTGGATCGGCGATCCACAGATTGCTCCGGACGGCGCTCGCGTCGCATTCGTTCGCACTACTGTGAACGACAAGAAAGACGGTTACAACACCGCCATCTGGATCGTCCTGACCGCGACCGGCGAGACGCGACAGTTGACGAATGGACCACGCGACACGACACCGCGCTGGTCGCCGGACGGCAAGTATCTGCTCTTCGTGCGTGCGCCCGAGGTTTCGGGCCGCGTCGAGCCGGCACAGTTGTTCATGCTCGCGATGGCAGGCGGCGAGCCGTTCCAGTTTACGACTCTGCCACGTGGCGCCGGTGGACCACAGTGGTCTCCTGACGGGAAGATGATTGCTTTCTACAACAGTGCGACTGAGCAAGAGCTCGCGAAAGCGGCCGCAAAGAACCAGCCGCAACCGAGTCTCAGTCCGATGGTAAACCCGGCAGCAAGTCCGACTCCGCCCGAGCGCGAGAGTGACGTGCGCGTGATCAACCGCGCGGTCTATCGCGCCAACGACACCGGTTATCTCGACTTCAAACATCCAAATCACCTCTGGGTCATCAACGCTCCGAAAACAGGCGACGAAAAGGTGATGCCGAAGCAGTTGACGAAGGGACACTTTAGTGACAGCGACGCAGTCTGGTCCAAAGACAGTTCTCGTCTTTACTTCGAAACTGCCTATTCCGACGAGCCTTACTACGAACTGCCGCGCACGGATGTCTACACGATTGCAGTCACTGGTGGTGAACCTTCAAAACTCACGTCGTTCGACATGGGCGCGTTCGGATTTACGGTCAGTCCGGACGGAAAACAGGTCGCATTTGTAGCATCGGCGAGCCAGCCGGTGCGCTCTTATTCGCAACCCGATCTCTGGGTGATGGATCTCAGCGCAAACGCGAAGCCAAGGAATCTCACCGCCAATTTTGATTTCGATATCGGCGGTGGTTTGACGGGCGACAACGTCGCACCGCGTGGTGGCGGCGGCAATTTTCCTGTGTGGTCTGCTGACGGTCGCAGCATCTCGATCGTTTATGTAAAGGAAGGCAAAGCAAACGTCGGCTCGTTTGATCTCGCGAGTGGAAAACTGTCGGACATCACCGCCGGCAACCAGGCAGTCGTTAATTTCCGCGCTGTGCCTGATGCTTCGAAGTTTCTGCTTTTGATCTCGACTCCGACGCGCGTCGGCGATCTCTACTGGCTGGACAAGCCCGGCGGTCAGCCAAGACAACTCACACATATCAACGATGAGTTGTTCGCAAAACTGAATCTCACCGAGCCTGAAGAACTGTGGTACTCGAGTTTCGACGGCAAGAAGATTCAGACCTGGATACAAAAGCCACCCGACTTTGATCCAAACAAGAAGTATCCGCTGATTCTCAATATACATGGTGGACCGCACGCGGCTTACGGATTCATCTTCGATCACGAATTTCAGTGGATGGCAGCGAAGGGTTATGTCGTGCTTTACCCGAACCCGCGTGGCAGCACGAGTTACGGGCAGGAGTTTGGCAACATCATTCAACACAACTATCCCGGCGACGATTACAAAGATTTGATGGCCGGCGTCGACGAGCTCATCAAGCGTGGTTACATCGACGAGAAGAAGATGGGCGTCACGGGCGGCAGTGGCGGCGGGTTGTTGACCAATTGGACTATCGGACAGACGACGCGTTTCGCGGCGGCGGTTTCGCAACGCGATATTGCTGACTGGGCTGACTGGTGGTACACGGCTGACTTCACACTCTTCCAACCATCGTGGTTCAAGGCGCCGCCGTTTGAAGATCCGGAAGACTATCGCCGGCGTTCGCCGATCACTTACGTCAACAAGATCCAAACGCCGTTGATGTTGATACTTGGCGAGGTTGACTGGCGTACGCCGACTGGACCAGGCGGTGAAGCGATGTTCAGGGCGTTGAAGTACCGGAAGATTCCGACCGTGATGGTGCGGTTCCCTAACGAGTCACACGAACTGTCGCGCTCCGGTCAACCATGGCATCGCGTCGAGCGGCTTCAGCACATCGTCGGCTGGTTTGATAAGTGGCTCATGGGGGTGCCGAAACCGGAGTACGACATCGGCGAAGTCACTCGCAGCACGACCACGCAGCAATGAATATTTCACGCAAAGGCGCAAAGAGGACGCAAAGGCGCTTTTAACTCCTCTTTGCGCCTTTGCGCAACCTTTGCGTCTTTGCGTGAAACACTCTTATGAAAACACTCGGCCTTATCGGCGGCACCGGCCCCGAATCAACCATCGATTACTATCGTCTGCTCACCGCGCAGTATCGCGAGAAAGCCGATGGTGCTTCTCCGCCCGTCATCATCAACAGCGTCGATCTGAAACGGATGATCACCTGGATGGGCGCCGGTGAACTCGACAAAGTCACCGATTATCTCGTCGCCGAATTCGAAAAACTTCAACGGGCCGGCGTGGATTTCGCCGCCCTCACAGCCAACACACCTCACATCGTCTTTGACGAAATCCAGAAACGAACCTCGCTGCCCTTAATCAGCATCGTCGAAGCAGCCTGCGAACGCACGCAGTCTCTTGGCTTCAAAACTGTCGCCCTCTTCGGCACGCGCTACACGATGGAAGCGCCTTTCTATCCCAAAGTCTTCTCGCGCACTGACGTCAAGCTCGTAACACCAACAAAGTCCGAACAGGATTACATTCACGAAAAATATTTCGGCGAACTACTGAAAGATGTCTTTCTTCCGGAAACACGCGCGCGATTTCTCGCGATTGCCGACGAGATGAAAGCACGTGAGGGCGTCGAGGCCGTCATCCTCGGTGGCACTGAAATCCCGTTATTACTACGAACCGAAGAACACAACGGCGTTAAACTACTCGACACTACTCGCATCCACGTCGATCGCTTGATCGCGGAGATGTTGACGTAGCCGTTTATGTAGTATCATCTCACTACCCCGTAAATCTTCCCCTCGTTTTCCCCCCTTAAACTGAATCGATACAGAGAGGAATACATCATGGGACTTTTTGACAAAATGTTCGGGCGCGGCGCATCCGAAGCTGAGCAACAACAGGGCGCGCAACAGCGGTTCAACGAACTCAAGCAAAAATATCAGACCGTTCTCACGACCGCCGACAACGAACGGATCCAATTTCAAAACCTGCACGTGCAGGACAACAAGCTCTTCATTCGCGGCATCGCGCCGTCCGAAGAAGCGAAGAACAAATTCTGGGACCAGATCAAACTCGTCGGTGGAGACGACGTGACTGCCGATATCACGGTCGATACGAGTCGCGCAATGGGCGCGGCAGCAGGTGGTGGCCAAAGTGGCGGAGGCCAGACGTACGAGGTCAAGAGCGGCGACAACCTGTCGAAGATCAGCAAACAGTTTTACGGCGATGCGAGCGAATACATGCGCATCTTCTATGCAAATCGTGACAAGTTAAACGATCCCGACAAGATCCAGGTCGGCCAGCAACTCGTCATCCCACCCGACGACGACAAGTAATTTTCTCTGCGTCCTCTGCGGCCCTCTGCGTTCTCTGCGTTTTAAGGTTCATTTCAACGCAGAGACCGCAGAGGGCCGCAGAGGACCGCAGAGCTGGCGCAAGTTTCCGCCCGCCCCTCGTTCTTCCGTCATGAAGAACTTCTTTCTCCTAACACTTACGGCAGTTTTAATCACTTCCGGTCTATTGGCCTGCACGGAAGCCACCACCGACACCATTCCGCCGGTCCTGGCATCCGATCTCACTCCGACAAAACGAACGCTGGAGGCGTTCAAGTCGGAAGCAGAATTGGTGCGTTATCTCCGGCAGTTAGCCGAGAAACAACGACGAAGAATCGAGAAAGGGGCTAAAGCGGAAGCGACCAACGCAGCGCCGATGGTGGCACTTGACGCTGTCGGCAAAGCCGAAGAGTCGGTAACCAACACTCAGCATGCGGGCGTTGACGAGGGCGGTATCGTCAAAGTACACGGCGATCATCTTGTCGTCCTCCGTCGTGGACGTCTCTTCACGGTAGCTATCGGTGACGGCGCGTTGAAACCGATCTCGGCAGTCGACGCTTTTGCACCGGACATGGATCCGAGCAGCACCTGGTACGACGAGATGCTCGTCTCCGGGAACACCGTGGTCGTGATTGGTTACAGCTATCAACACGGCGGCACTGAAGTCGGACTCTTTGACATCACTGACGACGGCAAACTCGCATATCGTTCGACCTATCACCTGCGCTCAAACGACTACTATTCTTCGCGCAACTACGCGAGCCGTCTCATCGGCAACAAACTAATCTTTTACGCCCCTCAATACTTTTATGCAGGCGCTGAAGATCCGTTTCAATCCTTCCCGGCAGTCAGGAAATGGCACAAGGATGCAAAGCCGGAAGAGTTTCGGCGCATCGTTCCGGCAACTCGGGTTTACCGGCCGCAAGGTGACTTTCAAGTTGACGACGACGCTTCGGCGCTGCACACAGTAACCGTGTGCGATCTCGCGAACGGCGGATTTGATTGTCAGGCCACTGCGGTCATGGGACCTCCGGGACACGTCTTTTACGTTTCTCCTGATGCGGTGTTCGTCTGGGCCAGCAGTTGGCACAGTGGCGCTCGCGAGAATCGATCGTTGCTGTTCCGAATGCCGCTTGATGGTTCTGGTCCAAGTGCGTTGCGCGTCTCGGGCAGCCCGGTCGATCAGTTTTCATTCCTTCAGAGTGAAGACCAGCATCTCAACGTACTCGTACGTTCACAAGCGAGAGGCGACGGGATGTGGTCCGCGGAAAATACGGCGGGCAGCGTAGCGTTGCTGCGAGTTCCGATCATGAGTTTTTCGGATGGCAGCGAGATCGTGGCGGCGTCCAATTATCGCCGGTTGCCGAAGCCGGAAGGCTATACATTTCAGAATCGCTTTATCGGCAACTATTTGATCTACGGGACGGGCAGTGGCTGGGGTTATCCGACTAAGCAGTCTGACCACTCGAATCTGTTCATCGTGGATTGGGGTCGCGGCAACTCGCATCAGTTGACGTTACCTCATGGCGTAGATCGGATCGAGCAGATGGGTTCCGATGCGGTTATTGTCGGCACTGACGGAAAGAACCTGCACTTCTCATCGCTGCGTCTGGGGCAATGGCCGGAGGTCGTTTCGCGATACACGCGTGCTGATGCATCGCAGGGAGAGTTGCGAAGTCATGGGTTCTTCTACAAACCTGACGGTGAGACCTCAGGCATGCTCGGCTTACCCATAAGCGTGCCGGGACGGGCGGGGTATAAACACCTCTTCGAGAGTTCAGCGGCGATTCTCTTCCTGCGCAACGACTCGCTTCAGTTTCGTGAGGTTGGGGAACTGGGGTCGCAGCCTGAGCGAGCGGTTGACGATCAGTGCCGCGCCTCGTGCGTCGATTGGTATGGAAACGCGAGACCACTGTTCCTGCGCGGCAGAGTGTTCGCACTGCTCGGTTATGAGATCGTGGAGGGCAAGCTCGATGATGGACGTATGCAGGAACTCCGCCGCGTGAACTACGCACCCGGGCGGCAATACGTCGTGCGCGGCGAATAGCGGAAGAGTTTCACGCAAAGGCGCAAAGCAAAGCCGCAAAGACGCAAAGAAGAATCCAGAAGAGAACTTGGATCCCTTTAGCGCCTTTGCGGCTTTGCTTTGCGCCTTTGCGTGAAATCTTCTAAACTTCCCTCACTACGCGCCTGATCTAAAAGCCACATCTTAGGAGGCCCCCTATGTTTCGAAGACGCCTGAATAGTCTTCCCCTGCTGCTTGTCCTGGCGTTTGCTTTCTCGCTCGCCGCGCAAACCGCACGGCACCCGATTCGACTCGACGATCTGACTCGCCTTCGCAACGTCGGCGATCCGCAAATCTCGCCCGATGGCCAGTGGGTCGCGTACGTTGTCGGCACTACCAATGCGAAGGAAGACAAATCCAATTCGCATATCTGGATGGTGAACATCGACGGCAGCAACGATCGACAAATCACCTTCAGCAACGAGAGCGAGAGTTCGCCGCGCTTCAGCCCCGACGGCAAGTATCTGTCGTTTACTTCATCACGACCAGGCAAAGCACGCGGC
Organism: Acidobacteriota bacterium; assembly: GCA_046730735.1. Taxonomy (GTDB): domain Bacteria; phylum Acidobacteriota; class Blastocatellia; order Pyrinomonadales; family Pyrinomonadaceae; genus PSRF01. Next base: position 12,278 of record JBKPJP010000028.1, read on the forward strand.
AACCAGGTTTGGCTACTCGATCGCAACGGCGGCGAAGCGATGCAGCTCACAGAGATCAAGGGACGTCTGCAGGGCCACGAGTGGTCTCCCGACTCAAAGCGGCTGGCACTCTTAGTCGGCGATCCCGATCCGGATGCTGATCCTGCTCCGTCGCCGCAACCCGGCGCCACACCACGCGTCCCGAAGCCGATCGTCATCGATCGTTACCGATACAAACAGGACGGTCAGGGCTACCTGCTAAGCGGCCGCCATACTTACATCTACCTCTACGACATCGCCACGAAGAAACTCGAGCGACTCACGAAAAGCAAATGGGACGAGAGCTCACCTGTCTGGTCGCCCGACGGAACTCACATTGCTTTCACGAGCAACCACTCGGACGACCCGGATCGCGATCCGTCAGTACAGCTTTATGTCGCGGAAGCTAAACCGGGCGCAGTGGAGAAACAGCTCACGCCAAACACCACGCGCGCCAGTCGCGCGCGACCGGAGTGGAGTCCCGATTCGAAATGGATCGCGTTCATCGAAGGCGATGAGAGGCAATACGGCGCTTACAACATGGACCATCTTGCGCTCGTGCCGGCAGACGGCAGCAGCGCGCCGAGCCGGTTGAGGGCCGCCGAGGATCTCGATCGCGGCATCTCTTCACCTCGTTTCACGCCTGATGGCAAGTCGATTCAATTTCTCGTTGCTGACGATCGTTCCGTTTATCCCGTGAAGGCGAATTTATCGGGCGGCGCTGCACAACGTTTGCTGTCGCCTCCGGTTGTGGTTTTCAGTTGGACCTTCGGCGCCGGTAAGTCAGTGGCGATCTCCGGCAGCGATGACAAGCCCAACGAAATCTACGTCTGGGAAGGAAAGTCGCTGCACCAGATCACTCACCAGAACGACGCGCTCATGGCTGAGTTGGACCTTGGCGTAACTGAAGAAGTCGGGTTCAAGAGCAAAGACGGCACGCAAGTAAATGGACTGTTGACTTATCCCGTTGGCTACGTCAAAGGCACGAAAGTGCCGCTGTTGTTGCGCATTCACGGCGGTCCAAATGGACAGGATCAACATTCATTCAGCACTGAGCGCCAGGTGTTTGCGGCGAATGGTTACGCGGTGCTTGCCGTAAACTATCGCGGCAGTTCCGGCCGCGGACAAAAGTTCTCGCGTGCAATCTTCGCCGACTGGGGCAACTACGAAGTTCAGGATCTACTCGCGGGAGTCGATCACGTGGTCAGGATGGGTGTCGCCGATCCGGATCGACTCGGCGTCGGCGGTTGGAGTTATGGCGGTATTCTGACTGACTACCTGATCGCCAGCGACAATCGCTTCAAAGCCGCGACGAGCGGCGCGGGCACTGCGTTCACTGTCGCGTTCTACGGAACCGATCAGTACATCATTCAGTACGATTACGAGATTGGACCACCCTGGAATCCGAAGGCGTGGGAAACGTACGTGAAGATCTCGTATCCGTTTCTGCACGCGGATCGAATCCAGACGCCGACGCTCTTCCTCGGTGGTGAACGCGATTTCAACGTTCCGGTTGAGGGTAGCCAGCAAATGTACCAGGCACTGCGTAGCCTGGGTATCGACACACAGCTCATCATCTATCCGAACGAGAACCACGGCATTCAAAGGCCGAGTTACCAGCGCGATCGTTGGGAGCGCTATCTTGCGTGGTACGACAAATACGTGAAGAAAGCTGCCGCTCCATCGACGACTACCGCTGCGAAGTGATGGGTTGATATAGTCGTCGCATGCGTCTTTTTGCGACGTCGGATCTACATACCGATTACCGGGAAAACTTTCGCTGGCTGCAAGGGATTTCGGACAGCGATTATCGTGACGATGCCTTGATTGTCGCGGGTGATATTTCGGATCGACCGGAGATCATCCGCGACACGCTCGAACTACTCTGCTCCAAGTTTCGCCACTTACTCTTCACGCCCGGCAATCACGAACTCTGGGTGCGTGGCGTCGAGTACGACTCGATCGAAAAGCTGCAACGCGTACTCGAGCTCTGCGCTGATCTAAACGTAACTACCACCCCGGTGCGCTTCGATGACTTTTGGGTAGTGCCGCTTTTCTCCTGGTACGACGGTGTCTTTGATGTAGAGTTGGATAATGAAAGGTATGCGCGCCTCGCGTGGGCCGATTTTCA
>JBKPJP010000029.1:0-2342 GCA_046730735.1 Acidobacteriota bacterium
TCGACGAGCGAATTAAAACGAGCTTTACAAGAGAATTTTCCGGTGCAGACGGACTGTCTCAGTCGGTGCTGCTCCCCCACAGGCGAGAAGAGGTAGTATCGATGAAGTTCTGTTCAGTATGTAAAGAAGAGTTTGCTGATAAGTTCAGCTTTTGTCCCGTCGATGGGACGCCACTGGCAGCAGTTACACCGCCTGTCGAAGATCCAAGCGTCACTGTTAACCGCGATCCGAGTGCGACGATCAGCAGGGACACGGTGTTTGAATCCGCGCCTGCTTATCGCGAAGAAGCGATTCATACTGAGCCGGAATGGGTTGGTTCCAACACTTCTTCGGCAATGGCCCTGCGCGATGAGTATCACCTGACGATCATGGATGATGCCGGTCTGGTGGCTCGTCTTTCGCATGAAATGAGGGACACGGCCCGCGAGTATCAGTTGACCTGGCCGGAATTCAAACGCGATCCGTTTGGATTCACCAAGCGCACGTTTGTCGGTTATGGACAGATGTTGCGGAAGTTCCTTGGCAAACCGAACGTACTGCTCGCGATGGGCGCGGCAGTGGTTGCAATGCTCGCGCTGGTGGGCGTCGTGATGGTGATGGATCGTTCGCAAGGTGTCCAATCGTCGCGAACCGGCCTGGTTGTTTTCGCAGTGATCGCGGGCGCATTGCTGGTGGCCCTGTTTTCGACGATGCTGGGACGCGAGCGTGGTGCGGCCGTCATGGGTGCTGAACCGTCTGACTCGCGCAGCGTAGTCGCCGGAATGGTCACGTCTTTTGCCTTTCTCTTTGCAATCCTCGGCGTAATCGTTTGGCTCGACCACCGCAACAAGCAACAGCAGTTGTTGGCTCAGAATAACGACGAACTTCAAGTCGAGCAGCTAATTGATATGCCCGACGAGCAGCCGACGCCTGACGAAGGTCCGGCCGGATTGAATAAGGGCAGCGGTGGCGGCAGTAAGCCGAAACAGGAAAGATCCGGTGGCGGTGGCGGCGGCGGACGTGAAGAAGCCAAGCCCGCCTCGTTTGGTAAGACTCCGCAGGCATCTTTAGACGTGCCGCAGATTTTGCCGCCCGATCCGAAGCCACCAAAGATCAATAATCCGGCGTTGCCGGTGCCGGCCACAATCAATGCGGATCCCATGTTGATTCCGCCGGATGCCAGAGTGTTACCGTACGGCGATCCGAAATCAAAGAGCACCGACCCATCGTCAGGTCCGGGTAAGGGAAATGGTATTGGTGACGGAACTGGTACTGGTATCGGACCCGGTGAAGGTAACGGTTTTGGACCAGGCCGCGGTGGTAACGTCGGTGGCGGCGATTTCAACGCCGGTGGCGGTGGACCAGGTGGCGGCGGTGGTGGTGACTATTCCAAGATCTTTACCGGGAAAGACGTCACTACGAAAGCGCGTCTGATCTCGAAACCCGAGCCGCAATACACTGAAGATGCGCGTAAGAATCAGATCACGGGAACAGTGGTGCTGAAAGTTGTGTTTGCTTCTTCGGGACAGGTGACGAACATCAGAACTGTGTCGGGTCTGCCGTATGGACTAACTGAACGAGCGATTGCCGCAGCGCGTCAGATCAAGTTCACGCCGGCTACGAAAGACGGGCATCAGGTCTCGATGTGGATGCAGTTGGAATATAACTTCAATCTGTACTAATCGTTAGTTCTTTAGCCACAGATTACACAGATTTTTATCCGTGCAATCTGTGGCTAAATGTGTTTTTGAACGAAGCGCTTGATGCGTGTGACGCCTTCCTGGATCTGCTCCATCGACGTCGCGTAAGAGATTCGCACAAAACCCTCAGCACCAAAGCCCGCGCCATCAGTCACGACTGTGTGCTCTTCGTCGAGCAGTCGCTGTGCGAAGTCACCTGACGTCTTCAAATCTTTTTGCAAGCATCCACGCACGTCGGGAAAAGCGTAGAACGCGCCCTCAGGTTCACCGCATTTAATTCCCGGAATCTCTCTGAGCGCATTCAATAACCACGCGCGACGACGTGTGTATTCAGCGAGCATCACACCAACCGACTCCTGTGGTCCAGTCAACGCTTCAACCGCGGCCCACTGCGCGATTGAGTTTGTGTTCGAAGTCGAGTGGCCCTGAACCTTCAGCATTGCCTTGGTCCAATCGGCCGGCGCGAGTGCATAACCCACACGCCAACCAGTCATCGCATAAGTCTTGGAAAATGATCCGGCGATACACAAACGCGATCTAAGTTCAGCAGGCAAACTCGCAGCACTAAACACTTCGTCCGGAGGATAGACGAAACGCAGGTAGCACTCGTCAGAAACTACGTAAATTCCGCGCTCGCTGGTGATCTCCATGATCCTGCGAAAC
>JBKPJP010000030.1:0-11193 GCA_046730735.1 Acidobacteriota bacterium
GCGTTAACGAAGCGGCGTTACGTTTCGCCGTTGTACTTCGCGATCGTGTATGCAGGGCTCAAGGACAATGACAAGGCGATTGATTATTTGAATAAGGCGTTCGAAGCGCGTCATCCGGGGCTGGTGCTGATCCGGATCGAGCCGATGTTTGATGGACTTCGATCAGATGAGCGTTTCAAGACATTAATTAAACGCTTCGAGCCAATCCCGTAAGAGTTGGTTTCACGCAAAGGCGCAAAGGAAGACGCAAAGGCGCAAAGGAAACTACTGACTCTTCTTCGCGTCTTTGCGGCTTGGCTTTGCGCCTTTGCGTGAAATATTTTTACGGGATTGGCTCGAAACGTTTAATTAGCGCCTGAAACCGTTCATCACTGCGCAGCCCATCAAACATTGGCTCAATCCGGATTAGCACCAGTCCGGGGTGACGCGCCTCGAAGGCCTTATCCAAATACTCGATCGCCTTATCATTATCCTTCAGCCCCGCATACACGATCGCGAAGTAGAGCGGCGAAACGTAGCGACGCTTCGACAGCGCATCTATCTGATTCAGAATCGCCTGCGCTTCCGCCCGCTTCCCTGCCATCCCATACGCAAAACCCAGCGACGACGACGCTTCACACTCCGCCTCAATCACCTGATCCGGTATTGGACCACTCGGCGGCGCCTTTATCAGTTTGCGCAACTCCGCTATCGCCTCCTGGTGCATCCCTTTCTGCACGTAAGCAAGCGCAAGATAGTGACGCGCAACCCAGAAATCCGGATCGCTCTGCAAAGTCACCTTATACTTCGCGATTGCATCGTCGTAGTTGTGCTCGTAATACGAATAGAGACCACTGTTGGCGCTGATGATCGGCGACAACGGATCGAGGTTGTGCGCCTCTTCAATCTCTGCCTTCGCGAGACTGAACTTACCCATCTGCATCAGGTACGACGCATACCACTGATGCGCCGTCGGATACTTCGGATTCAACCTGATCGCCTGTTGAAAATCGCTTTGCGCACCGAGCCAGTCCCAGTCGTATGCGAGCCGCACAAACGCGCGCGACGTGTAGGCTTCGGCCAGCGTCGGGTCAGCATCAACAGCTTTCTGCGCGGCCGCCTTTGCTTTCGGCATTTCGTCGACCGGCCGCACAACGCCGATGTCACAGAGAAGCGCGTATGAATCAGCGAGTCCGGAAAACGCGAGCGCGAAAGTCGGATCCTTTTCTTCAGCGCGTTTGAAGTACTCGATGCCGTTGCGAAAACCTTCTTCGTTGCGCCGGTTCCAGAAGTAACGTCCCTTCAGATAAAGCTGATACGCTTCCGCATCATGCGTGTAACGCTTTGCGAGCTTCTCTTCATCCTGACCCGTGAGTCGCAGTCGCAGGTTCTGCGAGATCTTTTTCGATACTTCCTCCTGCACTGAAAAAATATCGGCGAGACTGCTGTTGTACTCATCACCCCAGAGCTGCGAACCGTCTGCCACTTTGATCAATTCTGTTTTGATTACAAATCGATCGTCGCGCTTAACCAAACGCCCGGTCAGCACCGCGCCGACGTTCAGACTGCGCCCCGCCTCAACCGGATCGAGGTTCGAACCTTTGAACCGAAAGACCGCATTGCGAGACATCACCGTCAGGTTAGGTAGTTGCGAAAGACTGTTGATGATGCTTTCCGTGATTCCGTCGGAGAGATATTCGACGTTGGGATCGTTACTGTCGTTTACAAACGGCAGGATAGCAACCGAGTTTATCGCGGGCCTCGACGACGCAAAGAGAACCACAGCCACCACCAACAGCAACGCTCCGAGCGCGCCTGCAACTCCATACGCGAGCCATCGCTTGCGACCAGGCGCCGTAACGCCTGAAGCAGTTGCGCCTTCCGTCACGGTGGTGACTTGTGTCTTCGCGACGGTCGGCACGGACGTGACCATGTCAGTTTGTGTTTCGCGCGCTTCCCCGCGCGTTAATTCCCCGGTATCGGACGTGTGCAGCTCGTCTCGGAGCTGTTCGAGATCGAGCTTGAGATCCGTAATCGTTTGATAACGCTTGAGTCGATCCTTGGCCAGCGCCTTCGCGATGATTCGTTCAAACTGCCGCGGAACATTCGGAACGAGATGGACCAACGGCTGCGGATCGTGATCGATGATGGAAACGCGCGTATGACTATCAGTCTTGCCCTTGAATGGCGGGTGCCCGGCCACCATTTCGTAAAGCACAACTCCGAGACTAAAAACATCCGAGCGCTCGTCGATGTTTTCACCCAGCGCCTGTTCGGGCGACATGTAGCCGGTCGTGCCCATTACCATGCCCGGACTGGTCTCAGTGATCGGAATCGTCACGGCTTCGGGGTCGGAGCTTGGGGCTTCGCGATCGGTGAGCTTCGCGAGTCCAAAGTCGAGCACTTTCACGAATCGATCGCGCACAAACTTGTCCTGCCGCAACATGATGTTCTCCGGCTTTATGTCGCGGTGAACGATGCCTGCTGCATGCGCGGCTTCGAGCGCCATGGCCACTTGAATACCGACGCCGAGCGCTTCGTCAAACTTCATTGGACCACGCCATAGACAGTGACGCAGCGTTTCGCCTTCGATGTATTCGGTGGCGATGTAATAGCTGTCGTCTGTCTGGCCGATCTCGTAAACGGTGAGAATGTTCGGATGATTGAGCGCGAGAATCGCGCGTGCTTCCTGTTTGAAACGGCGCAGCCGACTCTCTGATTTCGTTACTTCCTGCGGCAGAACTTTCAGCGCGACTTTGCGTCCGTGTTGCTTCGTATCTTCGCCGAGCAACACCTCACCCATACCACCCTTGCCCAGTCTGCGTAAGATGCGATAATGGGCAATGTACTCTGGTGGTGAATTGCTATTCGCTGAAGCTAGGTTGTTCGGGCTGTCGGGCATCAGCAGTTCTGGCGCATTGTAGCACCGCTAAATAGGACTTATAGTCCTATACTGATCGCCGAGAAAGGGCAACAAGTTCAGGGGCAATCGCATCGAACCTCAGCTCCCGAACATTTTCCATTAGCATGTCAGCACGTCTAACACAGTTTTTATTCAAATATTTGTCGGTCGTTTTTGTGATTACGGCTGCCGCGCTGTCGGCGTCTGCGCAAAAGCCGAAGCCGTCGCCGACGCCGCCTCCGGGTGAGCCGCAGGGTACGGAAAGGATCCTGATTCGACGTGTACGTCTGCCAATCACGGTCACTGATAAGAAAGGTAATTTCGTACCGGGCCTGACTAAGAACGACTTCACCATTCTGGAAGACAAAGTACCGCAGACGATCGAAACCTTCTCCGACGATCTTTCGCAAACAACGCCGCTCTACGTCGCCGTCCTGATGGACACATCACCGTCAACGGCAGGTAAGTTGAAGTTTCAACAAGAGTCGGCGATGAATTTTATTCAAACAGTAGTGAAGCCGCGCAAAGATCGCGTGCTCTTCGGCACGTTCGACGATGAGATCAAACTGTTGCAGGACTTCACCGATAAGCTCGACCTGCTCGATAAAGCTGTGTACGGCGTTAAGAAGATGGGCAAGCAGACCGCGCTGTTCGATGCAGTATGGCAATTTTGCGACGAGAAGATGCGCTCGGTTCCCGGCCGACGCGTGCTGTTGATCGTGACGGACGGTGAAGACACTTACAGTCGCGCGAACTTGCGCGACGCGATCGATATCGCGCAAAGAACTGAAACAACTATCTTCGCCATTTCGACAAAAGCCGGTTTTCTCTCGACAGTGCCGGGCGTTGAAGCAGGACAAGTCGCCGACAAGAAAGACAAGGATCTCATGACGCTGTCCGAAGAAACGGGCGGCATGGCTTTTTTCACGGGCGACATGCTCTCGCTCGAGCGTTCGTTCACGAAGATCTCGAAAGAGCTGCGCGCGCAGTATCTCGTTACCTACGATCCAACGAATAAGCATTACGACGGAACGTTCCGAAAGATCGATGTCAAGTTGTCGGACGGTCACGGCGATCTGAAAGTAAGGACCAAGCGAGGTTACAAAGCTATCTCCGACAGTGTCGCGCAATAAACAGACTGGAAGTAAGAGATGCAATATCGCTCAATAGTTTTATTCGTTCTGGTTTTTCTCCTGTTGTGCGGAGGATTAGCTAACCGCAGCCAATTTGCGAAAAGCGAGACGAGCACGCCAGGCGCTAATGCATCTCCATCACCGTCACCAACGCCGAAACGCGAAGAAGTGCCGCAGGACTCGGACGAAGTGGTCAAGGTCGAGACAAACCTGACCAACCTCTTCTTCACGGCCGCTGATAAGAACAAACGCTTCGTCAGCACTTTGAAAGCCGAAGACATCCGCGTACTGGAAGACGGCCAGCCACAGGAGATCTTCACGTTCCAGCAAAACATCGATCTGCCACTCTCGCTCGCGATACTCATCGATACGAGCGCTTCCGAAGAACGCACGCTGCCCGATGAAAAAGAAGCGGCCCGCTCGTTTCTCGAAAATGTGCTGCGAGCAAACAAGGATGAAGCCGCCGTTGTTTCCTTCACTGGCGAGACGACCCTGGAGCAGGGCTTCACCGGAAGTATTGAGCGTCTTCGCAGGGCGATCGATCGCGTCGAGTTTGTGCCACCGTCAGGTTACATAGGTGGCGGCGTGGTCGTTAACGGCACTCCGCCGATTTCCGGAACGAATCAGAGTCTCGCGGGCTCGACCGCAATCTGGGATGCGGTATGGGCAACGTCGGATGAACTGATGAGCTCGTCCGCGGAACACACGCGACGTGCGATCATCCTGCTGACCGATGGTGAGGACACCAGCAGCCGCATGAAGATTCACGAGGCCATCGAGAAGGCCCAGAAGGCTGATGCGCTTATCTACGCGATCGGAATCGGCGACCGATATACGTTCAACGTCGATGAGGGCTCATTGCGAAAAATAACGGAAAAGACCGGGGGGCGAGCCTACTTTCCACGTGGCGTCCGTGACCTCCGCGACGCCTTTGCGCAGATCCAGAAAGACCTTCGCGAGCAGTATCTGGTGGCTTATTCACCCAGCAACAAGGCCCGGGACGGCTCATACCGCAAGATCGAGATCCAGGTGGTAAACCCGGCTTTGCGCGATCAAAACCTCAAGTTGAACTACCGCTCCGGCTATTTCGCCAAGACTACCGGGGCCGAGCCGGCCACGCGCAAACGCACGCAGGACCAATGATTTTCCGCGTAAATTGCATTTCTCTGCGGTTCTCTGCGTATCTCTGCGCCCTCTGCGTTAAAAGGCCACTAAACGCAGAGGGCGCAGAGGGCCGCAGAGAACGCAGAGAAGAAATGGGGCGCTACCCCTTAATACACATAGCTGACAAACCTTGGCCAAACCTGTTATACTCCTCCCCGCCAGTGTGTTTGCCTTAGCACTGCGAGGGAACTACCGCACCAAATCTCCATTTCCTCCCGAAGGTTCCTTACTTACGGCCGGAAAACAGACTAGATGACCAGCAGCACCTCAGACCGGGGCAGGATCCTGATCGTTGATGACGACAGGAAAATACTCGATCTACTGCACGATCTCCTCGAAATGGAAGGCTACGAAGTTGCCACCGCGGTTGACGGCGCCGAGGCTATCGACCGCGCGCTCTCATTCAACCCCGACATCGTCGTCAGCGACGTGGTCATGCCCAATGTTGGCGGACTCGAGCTCTGCCGCCGATTGAAGGAAGACCCTCGCACTGCTTACGTGCCGGTGCTCCTCATCAGCGGTCTCGCCACTTCAGACGAGGCCGGTATCGAAGGTCTGTACGCAGGCGCCGACGACTATCTCGAACTGCCGTTCCGAAACGAAGAATTACTGGTGAAAGTCGCGCGACTGGTTGAGCGCCATCGCATCGGCAAAGAGTTGAAAGAGAGTGAAGAGCGTTATCGGAGCCTGGTTGAGTTGTCGCCTGATGCGATCGTCGTTCACCACGCCGGCAGGTTTACTTACGTCAATCCCGCGGCTGTAAAACTGTGGGGCGCGTCCAGTGCTCAGGAATTGATCGGCAAGTCGATTCTCGACGTGGTCCATCCGGATTATCACGAGCACGTGCGCGAACGCGTTGACTACATACTACAGTTTCAAAGAGCCACCGAGCTTGCGGAACAAAAGTGTCTTCGTCTTGATGGATCCGAGCTTGACGTTGAAGTTATCGGTTTGCCTTTCACATCCGAAAGCAGATCCGCGGTGCTGGCAGTTTTCCGAGATGTGACTGAAAAGAAGCAGGCGCGCGAGGCGCTGCGAAAAGCAGAGAAGCGTTTACGCACGGTCGTGTCAAGCGCGTCACTCATTCTCTTTGCTGTCGACAAGAACGGCGTCTTCACCTTGTCTGAAGGCGAAGGTTTGAAGAGTCTCTCGCTGCATCCCGGTGAGCTGGTGGGCAAATCAGCTTTTGAAGTCTATGCGGATTCACCGCAGGTCGGTGAGAACATCCGTCGAGCTTTGAGAGGCGATTCGTTTACGACATCGGTGGCGGTGCGAGATCTCGTTTTTGAAGTTCGTTATTCTCCACTGACAGACGAACGCGACAATGTGTTGGGCGTTATTGGAGTTGCGACAGACATCACTGAAGCACGTCGCGCCGAGAACTCGATACGTGAAAGCGAAGAACGCTATCGCGAACTTTTCGAGAACGCCAACGACATCATCTACACACACGATCTGCAGGGAAACTTCACGTCGCTCAATCGCAGTGGCGAACGAATCACCGGCTACTCGCGCGAAGAAGCAGCAAAAATGAACATTGCTGACGTGATTGCGCCGGAGTATCTGACTCTCGCGCGCGAGATGATGGCGCAAAAGGCGAGCGAACGTGTTTCGACTGTTTACGAGATCGACATTATCGCGAAGCACGGCAAACGAGTTCGGCTCGAAGTAAGCACGCGTTTGATCTTCAGCGACGGCAAGCCCGTTGGCGTGCAGGGAATCGGCCGCGACCTCACCGAGCGCAAAAATTCGGAAGAAGCTCTGCGCGAGAGCCAGGCGTTTTTGGCCCAACAGGCCCAACGCGAGGCGATGACTCATCGCATTTCACAGGCGATTCGCTGCTCGCTCGATAGTCAGGAGATTTATCAGACCGCAGTTAGAGAGTTGGGTTCTTATCTCGAGGTGGATCGTTGTTCACTGTACATGAGAGACGTCCGCGCCGAGTGTGGGATGAACGTCGCCGAGTATCACGTGCCCGATGTGCAACCTGCCGCATCGGATTTCGCGCTCTCTCATGTCAAAACGTTGCTTTCGGCGCTTGGTACGACGGGCGTTTTGGCTTTTAACGATGCCGCCAACGATCCACGCGTCGCCGAGCTCTACCAGACCATACTCTCGAAAGCGAATGTAAAGTCGATCATGTACGTTGCGATTAGAGTGGGCGACGACGTGCCCGCCGGTTTTGCGCTTTCGACCACGAAAGAAGTCAGGCAGTGGAGTGAGGCTGACATCGCCCTCGCTAAAGCTGTTGCGGACCAAACCGGCATCGCGATTCGCCAGGCGCAGCTTTATCAAAAAGCGGAAAGCACGTCGATACGCGAGGCGTTGGTGAATCGTTTGACGATGGCGATTCGCGCGTCGTTGAGCTTGCCTGAAGTGCTGCGCACGGCGACGCTCGAACTCGGGCGAGCGCTCGCGGCGTCGAGAGTTCAGCTTTGTTTGTACGACAGCGAAGGTGTTAGCGAGCCTCTCGAATACGAATACCTCGGGCCGGGCGGCAGAACTGTTCAAAACAGCGTTATTACGTGTGACGATCCGATTGGATGTCGCCTCTCGCAGTCAGGTCAGCCACTCATTGTTGATGACGCCGCGAATTACGAAGATTCTTCGCCTGCATTAGCGGAGTACGTGCGCCGGCGCGCCGAGCAGTTTGGCATCAGCTCGCAAATCAACTATCCGATATTCATCAAGGGACAATTTCGTGGCTCACTTTGTATCTACCAAACAGACCGCATACGTTTGTGGAATGAAGATGAAGTCGCGTTGGTAGAAGCTCTGGCGGAACGAATCGCCGTCGGTATCGCGCAAGCCGAACTGTTTGAAATGGTCGCGCGCGGAAAGACCGAGTGGGAAACGACCTTCGACGCGATGTCGGACGGTATTTTCATCTTCGACAGCAACGGCGAACTCAAACGCGTCAATCGCGCCGGGGCTACGATGGAAGCAGTTCATCCGCGATTACTGCTCGGGCGTCATTGTTGCGACATCCTCCGTACCAGCGAAGAAGACGAAGCCTGCGTGGTCGAAAAGGCGCTCGAAACCGGCCGCAGTGTGACGATTGAGATCACGCCGAGTCGTCTCAACCGGCCGTTACTGGTTTCAGTTGAGCCGGTAGTTGACGAGAATAACCAGGCCGTCGCGGTAGTTTGCACTGCGCGCGATCTTTCGGATCTGCGCAAGGTTCAGGCTGTCGCACGCGAGCATCAGTCGTTGTTGACGAATATTCTCGAGAGCGCGCGCGAGTCGATCTATGCAGTGGATCCTGAGGGCAACTTCAAGTGGTGCAACACGGCTACGTTGAAAGGCCTCGGTTATCAACGCAGTAACTTCATTGGGCGGCCGTTGCTGAGCATGGTCTACGAAGGCGATCGCGATTTGGTCCGGCAAAAGCTCGCGGCTGCGTTAACCGGTTCTCCGCAAACTTACGAGATGCGCTACTTCGCTCATGACGGACAACTGCGATATGCGCGCGTCGACAATTCACCGCTCGTCGTCGAAGGGCAAACCACTGGCGTGCTTGGTATCGCGCGCGACATCACCGAGCAGAAAGAAGAACGTGAACGCGCGGCGCGGGCCGACAAACTGCGCGCGCTGGGCCAACTCGCATCCGGCGTGGCCCACGACTTCAACAATTCACTGGCTGCGATCCTTGGCCGCGCACAGTTGCTGCGACGTCAGGTTCACGACCCGGCGCTGGTGCGCAACCTCGACATCATCCAGACTTCCGCCGAAGATGCTGCTGCGACCGTGCGTCGCATTCAGACCTTCGCACGCAAATCCGCCGTGAAGGAATTTGAGCTTGTTGATGTCGCGAGTCTTCTTAATGACGCCGTTGAAATAACCAGAACTCGCTGGCAAAACGAAGCGCGTATTCGCGGACTCGAATACGAGGTCAAACTCGACACCGAGAGCGGACAGTTCACGTACGGCAGTGCGTCTGAACTGCGCGAGGTGTTCGTTAATCTGATTGTGAATTCAGTCGACGCGATGCCGCGCGGAGGTAAGGTGCTCGTGACTTGTCGTCGCAAAGACAGTCGTCTGGAACTGCACTTCATTGACAACGGCATGGGTATGCCTGAAGACGTGCGGCAGAAAATATTCGAGCCGTTCTTTTCGACCAAAGGCGCGCACGGCACGGGACTCGGACTATCAGTCAGTTACAGCATCATTGAACGTCACTCGGGTTCGATCAGTGTTGTTTCCGAACCCGGCAGCGGCGCTAACTTCACGATCGATCTACCGGCAGTCGTAGCAGAAACTGCGCCTGATGAGGTGTCGACAGTTCAGAGGGACGCACCGAGTTTGCGCATTCTCGTTGTTGACGATGAGAAGCCCGTCAGAGAAACACTAGCCGAAATGCTTCTTGCGGTTCATCACCGCGTGGAGCTCGCTGGAAGTGGACACGAAGCAGTTGAAAAGATGCGCAGCGGCGCTTTTGACTTTGTCTTTACCGATCTCGCAATGCCTGAGATCGACGGCTGGGAAACTGCGCGGCTGATTCGAAAAGACTGGCCCGGGGTGCGAATAGTTCTCGTAACCGGTTATGGACCAAACACTGTTCCACCAACGGGTGAAGAAAACCTCGTCGACGCTATCATCGGCAAGCCCTTCGACTTCGCGCAAGTAGGATCGACTATCAACATGCTTACGAAGAACGACAGTGTCTGCGTTCATTCGTAAAAACTTTAGTTGAAATTCATGATTCCGGCGCTGGCGGCGAAACCGACTCCGAACCCAACGACCATCGCCGGACCAGACCATTCGCTCTTCTCGGCCAGCATAAAACCGGTCGAAGCGCTCGACAGATTGCCGTAACGTTCCAGGACCTGGTAAGACCCGTGGACCTTTGCTGAATCCGGTTCGAGATCCAGTTGGGTGCAAACGCCGTCGAGAATCTTCCTGCTGCCGGTGTGAATCAAACAGTCATCGACCTCAGTCAGATCCGACACTGGCGAATCGGGGTGTTGCAGGACGTTCTTGACGGTAGTCACTGCATAATGCGCGCCGCGCGATGGGACGTTCGGCTGCATGAAGTATTGCGGCCTTCCTTTGAGGAACGGATGTGAGCTGCTGCTGGTCATCGTGAGCAGGTTCATATCGTTTGGCTGATCGTTCGTCAGGTGGGAGATTGGTCCAAACGCGGGTTTTCCTTCTTCACTGCCTACCAGCAACGCCACTGCGCCATCTCCGAAAAGCATGGATTGGATGACGAAGGTTGTATCCAACTTCTGTTGTTCAAATTGCTCGAGGTCCAGTCTCCTGTCTTTCCTCAATCTGATGATTTCGCGGTACCCGGAATACTCTTCGCGCAGCAGGGGAGCAGCGAATGGTGTGTGAGCTTCGGACATCACCACTATCGCGAGCTTGCCGGGATTTGCTGCCAGGTACCACTGAGCAACTTCGATTGACTTGAGTAAGACGGAACAACCCTGTGCCTGCATATTGACAGTGCACACGGACCTTGAGAGTAGTCCGTGTGTCTTTGCCATGATCTCGGACGCCAGGCACGGCAACATCTGGTCAGGCGTGTTAGTTGCCGCGACTAGCAGACCGATCCGGGTTGGATCACCTCCCCATTCGTGAATGCAGCGACTGGTAGCGGCCACGCCGAGTTCGCTGGTGGAACTGTTGGCGATCTTCGGTTTGCCGCAGAGAAAGTCCGGATAATTTTGGACAGTTGAGTATCGCTGGTCGACGCCGAGAGTACTGATGGTGTTGATCAGCTCGGGTGAGAGTTTATGCATCAGACTTCCGACCAGTTCGGTAGTCTTGAAAGCATTTTGAGGCACTGAGGTAGCCGCTGCTAACAGGTTAATCATCGTATTTTGCTGCTCCAAAAAGAGAGGGGTTTGCCGCGTCAGACTGTCTACCCGACCGTTCCGACGCTGATCTGTTCTACAACTGTTGTGCCGCAGGTGTGAGAGGAGGTTTGAGAGGTGCTAAAGTGCGGATTTCTTGGGGTTTTGGTGGGTTCGAGACCGTCTGGCTCTCACGCCTCAAGCGTAGACCTGTATA
>JBKPJP010000031.1:0-4104 GCA_046730735.1 Acidobacteriota bacterium
GGATCTCCAGGCACTCACGGCTCGTTCCCAGCGCAGTGCCACCGCCGACAGTCGCCACTGTCAGCGACGGCAACGTGACACTCGCGTAAAGATCTCCGTTCTTGTCCAACTCGAAATTCGTGATGCCGACCGCTGAATTCACGACATTGGCAACGTCCTGTCCGCAAGCGATGAAGATGGCCGCCAGTCCGTTCGCGAACTGACCGTTGTATCCGATAGCGTTGGCCTGCAAGTGGCCGAGCATCGTGTGCTGTCGCATTTTGAAAAGGTCTTCAGGCGTGACGTGTAAGTACGACTTAACGATCTGCCTGGGCAGCAGCGCGCCCGCCGTAACCTTCTTCCCCTTGCCGCCGGCCAGCAGCGATCCGCTCGCGCGCTTTTCGGAACTGAAACCGCTGAAGACGTAGTAGTGAAGCGCGTCGCAATGGTCCATGATCCATTTGCACGCCTGGTCAGTGGCCTTCACGATCATGTTCATTCCGTGGGCATCGCCGGTGCAGTAGCAGAAGTTGACGATCACTTCTCGGCCCACGGCGTGACACTCGATGCGCTGTAGTTTGCCGTGACGCGTGGTTGACTCGGCTTCGGCACGAATCGCTTCAAACTGGCCCGGAAGAGTGATAGCGAACTCATGCGCACGCTCAATACTCTCGAAAAGGAACACAGGCGAAACGCGATTCTCGTCTGTGTAAACGCGTGTAGCGACACCGCCTGCGCGAGTCAGCGCGACCATGCCACGCTCGTACGAGCGGACCAGGGCGCCTTCAGTCGTCGCGAGGGGAACGTAAAAAACGCCGTGCGCATTCGTTCCTTTGATCAACAATGGACCAGCCACGCCCAAAGGCATCTGTGCCGCGCCGACAGGATTCTCAATATTGCCGCGCATCTCATCGCTCGGTATCGAGTACGCTCCGATATGAGTCAGCCGGCAACCGGTTTTCTGTTCCAACCACTGGCGCCGCCGTTGGACGTAAGGCTGCGCGTAGCCCTGTTGCTTCATTCTTGGCACCAGGTGGAGCGGAGCGGAGGCTATGTTTGGTTCAGTTCTCATTGCACCCTTGCCAGCACAAGCGAGCAGCAGTGACCATCAAAGCCGACTGAGTTAATCAGCGCTTCTTCGAGATCGATTTCACTGTTATCGGAACTAATCATGTCGAACGCGAGATCGTCCTCAACCTGCTCCAGACCATTAATTCCGGGGAGCACTCCGTCGCGCATCGTTTCCAACACGGCAATGGCCTGCATTGGACCAGAAGCACCAAGTGTTTCTCCGAGCATTGACTTGATGGCTGTTACCGGGAGTTTGCGAGTTTGGCCGTTGAGACCGGCACAGATTCCTTTAGCTTCGTGACGATCGCCGGCGTAACTGCCGTTAGCAGACGCGCTGAGGCAATCAATTTCATGAGGACCAGTGAAGGCGTCGTTGAGCGCGCGTCGAACGGACAGCGCGATTGCATTTACAGCCGACTCTTCGTCTTCAGCGTGCGAACAGTCATAGGCGCAGCCGTGACCGGTGATCTCTGCGAGTGCGCGCGCGCCTCTCTCACGAGCGAAGTGAGCATCCTCGATCATCAACAATGCAGCGCCTTCGCCAAGCGCAAACCCGTTGCGTCTTTTGTCGAATGGAATAGGAAAATCACCGGCGCTTTCATCTGACCGGCACAACAGCCCGGCGCGATCGAAGCCATAGAACGACTCAAAACACATTTCATCGGCGCCGCCGGCCAGGATTGCGCGAGCACGGCCGCTGCGAATGACTTCAGTCGCATAAGCGATCGCTTGCAGTCCTGAAGTTATGCCCGTAGAGATAGTTGAATTAATGCCACGCAGGTTGTGCAGGATCGCCGTTTGTCCGGCGGCGGCATTGATAACCGTGTTGGAGAAGTCCATCGGGCTGGCATAGGCCGGTCCAACTTCAACTGCGCGCCGATCAAACTCCGAGATAGTGTGCACACTGCAAAACATCGTTCCGAGCACTAACCCGATTTCATGCTGCTTCCTCATTGACTCGGACCAGCCGCTATCGTCCAGGGCCATCTGCGCTGCGGAAGCAACGAGACGTGAGGTGCGGTCCAACGGGCGCAGATTTCTGCGGCCGAGATACATCTTCGCGTCAAAGGAAGGGATTTCACCGCCGAGTGGACAGCCAAGACCCGCCGTGCTGAAGAGCTCGACGGGTTTGACTGCACGGCGGCCGGAGCAAAGCGAGAGCTGTAAGCTGCTGGCGGAATCGCCCAGCGCAGAAATAACGCCCGTTCCAGTTATGACAACTCTGTTTCTCATCAGTTTAACGACTCACACTTTCTGAGAATCAGCGAGGCGTTATTGCCGCCAAACGCGTAAGCGTTATTCATCGCAACTCGAACCACGTGCTCGCGCGCGCAATTGGGAACGTAATCCAAATCACACTCCGGATCCGGCTCTTTCAAATTGATCGTCGGCGGAATGCGATCGTGATAGACCGCGAGTGCACAAGCCGCAGCTTCAATCGCTGACGCAGCGCCCATCGTGTGACCAAGCATTGACTTGATCGAGCTCATCGGAATGCGATATGCAGTGTCGCCAAAGAGTTGTTTGACAGCGATTGTTTCCAGCCGATCGTTGGTGGCAGTGCCAGTGCCATGCGCACTGATGTAGCTGACTTCTTCGAGATTCGTGCCGCTCTGCTCCAGTGCCTGTCTCATAGCGCGGACAGCGCCCTCGCCGTTCGGGTGTGCGGCCGTCATGTGATGGGCATCGCACGACAAGCCGTAACCACAAATCTCCGCGTAGATGCGTGCGCCACGATGCTTTGCGGACGATAGTGGCTCGAGCACGATCACGCCTGCGCCCTCACCCGGAATCATCCCCTTGCGGTAACGATCAAACGGCTGGCAGACTTCCGGTGCGATTGCTCCCAGTTGAGCGAAGCCCGTGTATGTAATGCGGGAAAAAGAATCCGAGCCACCGGCCAGCATCAAGTCAGCACGACCTGCTCGCAACACGTCGAAGGCGTGAGCGATCGCATAGTTTCCTGCTGCACAGGCGGTGGGAATCATGATGTTGATGCCGGCGAATCGCAGTTCGCGCGCGATGTGGGCGGCAATAACGTGACTCGGGTAGAGGCCCAAAAATTCCGGCCCAACACGCTCCAGCTTTTTGCCAATGAACAAATCGTCGAAACGTTCTACCTCGCGTGGCTCACCTGAGGTCGTCCCCATTGAAACTCCAGCCCGCTCGAGATCAAGGGAGGCAATTTCCACATTGGCATCCGCCAGTGCTAAACGGGCGGCGGCAATTGCAAATTGCGATGCGCGTCCCAGGTGAGCCGCGTCGAGATTCGAAAGGTAGTTCTCTACTTCAAAGCCATGCACTTCAGCGCCGCGATGAACGCTGTAAGCACTCGTGTCGAAAGACCTGACTGGTCCAATTCCGGATCGGCCTTCGAGCAGATTGGTCCAGAAGTGCTCGCGACCGGTACCGATCGGAGTGACTACACCGATACCTGTAACGACCACACGACGTTGTTTCATCAAGCCACCGCCAGCTCGAGGTGTTGCTGGACGACTCTCACCGTATCGTCCACGGTGCGAATCTCCGACAGAACTTCGTCGGGAATCTTGACTTGAAACTGGTACTCGGCATCGACCGTTATTTCCAGAATGGTGAGCGAGTCGAGTTGCAGGTCGTCCTTGTACGACGCTGTGTCGGTGATTTCTTCGGGACTCAAGCTGGTGATCGTGGCGATTGACTTTTTGATTCTCGCCCTGATCTCGTCCGTGCTCATCGTTGAATCTCCTGTCGCGAGGTAGCTATGTATTTCGCATTGGAGCGGGATTTTTACTATCGGGGCGATGAGCAAGGATGCTCAGGGAACTCTATGAGTAGTCGGGGAATTCCCTGAGATACAAAGGCGTGAACCTGAGCGCCAACGCGAAGCCGAGCGCGCGTCTCCGCGGCGTGAACCTGAGCGCCAAAGCGAAGCCGAGCGCCCGTCTCCGTGGTGTGAACCTGAGCGCCAAAGGCGCGCAATATGACAGCCAGGGGCAAGCGCGAAGCGCGTCGCCCCTGGTTGCGAAAAAAAAGAGGTGCCAAGGCCTGAAAGGCCGAAATAGTATTTCGCCC
>JBKPJP010000032.1:0-5960 GCA_046730735.1 Acidobacteriota bacterium
ATTGTCTTTGCTGAAGTCGATGTCGTGATTGCCCTTGCCGGTCGCGATTTGCGCCACCACTTTCGACGTCGCGGTATCGATCACTGTTACGCCCGCGTCGTTTCCGACCCAGAGATATCTCTCGTCGGGCTGCAGGCGAACACGCGTGGGCTTTGTGCCCGCGTCGATGTTTGCGACGACTCTCCATGTATTCGTGTCAACGATCGCAACCTGGTTGACAAGGGGCATGCTGACGTAGAGTTTTTCGTCACTGTTCTTCTGGGCCCAGTCTTCACCCGGGCTCTTCAATATGATGAGCGTCAAGAGTTTGCTCGTGCCGAAACCGAGCAAAGGATCGATTACCGAGATGTTCGCTTCTTCATTGAGCGCGAGCAGGAAGTAAGCATTCAGATCGACGTCGGGACGTGAACGCAAACTGCCCTGGAGAAACGACTGCACTTTCTCGCGGCAGAGTTTCGGATCCGTTTCGCCCTCGGTTCGTTGTGACAACCACACGGCCGGCTTCACTCCTGAGAGCGGAGTCTTCGTCGTCTTGTCGTGGATCTTGAAGCGCACCGTGGCTTCTTTTGCTTCCATCAACTCGGAAGGCTTGTTTTGCTCTGCGATGGGCTCAATAGTGAACTCAACCTCGACTCCGTCGCGCTCGATCTTTTGCGGAGCCGGCTTTTGTTGGGCCAGTGTGGAATGAGCCGTTACCAGTGCGGCAACGAAAAATATCAACACGCGCGTAATCGCTTTCAGATCGCGCATCGTGCTGGTAAAGGAACGGACAGCTACGACTGCATCGTTAGCGAAGTCGAGAATCGCGCTACGCAGTTCCGGCGACTCCTGAAACATGAAGAGCGTGCGCCCGTTGTTCTGCTTGATGTTTTCAATCGCGAAGCCGCGACAGCGTAAGAAACTGGTTAATGTCAGGTCTGTGGTTTGGTACGTTGGTTTCGATGTCGGTGTTGTTGTCGAGTTTATTGCTTGTTTCATCGTTGTCTTTTCATCGTTGTGAACACAGCTCAGCCTGACCCCGCTATCGCAGGTGGTACTGACTGTATCCAACTTGGTCTGTAGGAATTGAGTGAGGGCCGTAACGCTCGATCACCATATTGGTGGATGGTGATCGAGCGTTTGCCGTCAGAAATTTAGTTGCTGCAGGGCGAGCCGGCGCTCTGCACTGCGAGATCGTTCAAAGCTTTGATAATTACGTCGCCGTCATCCAGAAGCTCCTGCCCGGTTGGACCAACAGTCGGATCCTGGTTGAGCTTGTTAGCGCTAATCATGTCAGTGACCTTTTTCTGGAAGTCTCTGACCTTTGTGATGGAGTTGCAGAACTTGCCCTGGTCGAGCGTTAACAAAACGCCGTCGAGCTGGCCGAGAAGGCCGGGGCGATCTTTCGTTTCGGCTTGCTTGCCGGAGATGCCGATCACCTTCACTTTTTCTTTGAGTTGATTGACCATGGTTTGCACTTCGCTGACCGTCGTGGCCTGAGCCACAGGAGCGGTGATGATCATCAGAACAGCGAGTGCGAGAGCGACAGCAGAAACTTTCTTCATCATTAATGTTTTATTCCTTCATCTTTAGTTTGATAGCGCACCTCAGTGAGCACTTTCTTCTTTTGCAAGGACCGTGCCTTCGCAATTAACTCCACATTCTCGAGAACCTTCCAGAAAACCTCGAAAATATGTGTTCCATGGCGGAACAATCGGCAGGAGGTTTGCTCCAGCGTGGATCACACTAACAAGCCGCGGATAAACGCGAATGGACGCGGATCTAATCCGCGTCCATCCGTGTTCATCCGCGGCTGTTGCTGGCCTACGGAGTCACGCGGAAGATACCCCAGAGCCCATTGTCGAACTGGAAGGACGACTGTGTGCGGAAGAGGTAATCACCGGTTATGCGGCGCGCGCCACCGGCGCCGTTCTCGAGAACAGCATCCATGTGATTTGACGCGCCGTGACCCTGCTGGGCGCCCTTCCACTCGGAGAGCGGATTGCTGCCAATCTGGGTCGAGTTGTTGATGTACGGCTCCTGCTGCCAGATGTGCCCGTGAACCTGGAACACGTTGTTACGCGCGTGGCCATTGGAATTCAGCACGCGGAACCTGACCGGCGTTCCGGCCTTCGCCGTGAACACAGGAGTCACAGGATCTCCACCCACCTGCGCGTTTGAAAGCGAGTTGGTGAAGTCGAATCCACGAGTCTGCTCGAGCGGCGTTTCCGGCTCGTAGCCCATGCGTTTCCACATCGGCTCGCTGCGATAGTTGAGCGCCTTCTGACCGGAGTCTTCCGCGTCCTCTTCTCCCGCAACGTTGGGCACTGCGGCCGCGTCACCCTGAAGATCACCGCGACGCAGGTTGACGTCGGTCTGGAACTGGAGCACGAATTCACGGAACGAGGTGCCGTCAGTCTTCGTGACGGTCGCCTGCGCGCGCGAGGTCGCATCTTCAATCCAGGTCGCACCCTGCGGCTCAATGATGAGCGAACCGATCGCACCCTTGTTCGAGTGCTTGATCGGATCCGACGAGATCAGGTTGGTCGCACCGAACTCAATCGGCGTGGCAACCTTAGTCGTGCCGTTCATACGGATGTCGCCGGCGTACCACTTGTACTTCACGGATTCACCCGGCTTCGCAGTTTGACGTCCATCGGGAGTGTACGACTCAGGATTACCCACAACGTTGAAGCCAACGTTGGCGCCATCACTCGACACGACGTCATACGCAACGAGTTGCGGGTGCAGTCCGACCTGGTTGGACGGCTTCACCTGGTTTGCGTTGAAGCCATCGACGATCATCGGCAACGTGTTCCATCCGGGCACGTCTTGAAGATTGGCCGGCAGGTTGTTGAACAACGTCATCTCGATGCAGTCGCCGGCGTTCGCTCTCAGCACGAGCGGTTCGACGGGCACGCCGGCTTTCAGCTTGCCGGTCGCAGCGTCGATGTCGTTCGTGCGTACGTAGAGAATCGCCGTTGGATCGTGCAGTGTGCCGCCCTGGTTCGTGCGGCTGTTGTAAACGAGCGTTCCGCCAGGCAACGCAGTTTGCGCGGCCACCGCCGTCACGCTGAACTTGCGGCTCGGCGCAGCCACGGGACAAGTGCCGTTGAAGTCTTTCTTGTTATCGGCAGCTTTCGCTGAGCCGGTCGGGTTGTTCGGAAGTAATTGCAGGTCAGACTGGAGACCAGCAGCGCCACGATAGGCACGCAGCAGACCCCAGGTACCGTTCCACTGGTTATCCACAGAACTACCCGGCTTGTACAGGTAATCCACAAACGGAGTGCTGCCCTTGATCGCAGCGATACCCGGCAGTTCGAATTCAAAGTGCTCTGAGATGCCCATCGACTGCGAATTGCGGTATCCCGAATTCTTGTCTGAGCGCTCGTACAGCCACTTTTGTCCGTGAACACTAAAGTTGTGACTTTCCTCGTGCGCACCGACGAGAACGCGAATCTGCACCTTGTCAGCTTCATACGCACGCAGCATCGGAGTGAACGGATCGCCACCTTGCAAACCACCCGTCAACGCCGGATAGAAACCGGGCTGTTGGTTGAGAGCATTGTTAGCGCGCGTGACATCAGAACGATAGGCGTTCGAGAGATCACCTGCGTCACCCGCAGCCTGTGTGTTTGTCGATGGATCCTGCACGCGCAGTGCGACAGGTTCGTTGCGGTAGTTGACCACCATCGTGCCTGGGTCGGCAGCCGAAACTGCTTCAGGACACGGCAGCGGTACACCACCCGGACATTGAGCCGCCTTCTGAATGTTGATCGGAAGGGCAGCCTCGTCCCTCACCGGCGGATTGATAGCGTTCTCCGGATCGGGCGCCGCATTACCCGCACCGTTGACGCCACCGCCGGCTTTGTAAGCGAGCGTGTAGTCGGCAAACTCGAGCAGGAACTCACGATAGCTGTCCGCGGTGTTTGCGGTTTGAATAACGGCTTGCCACGTCGTCGGGCCGCCGTCGAAACGTCCGCCCAGCGGCGTGCCGGTTTCGTTGTGTTTCCAAACGGAATTCTCAGGCTCGGTTACGAGACCGGAGTAGAGACCGTTCTGCTGGTGCGTCGAAGGTCCGAAGTGATCGTGCGAGAAGACCGTACCGAGCGTGCGATCCTTACCCGCCATGTTCAGCGTCGGATCGGCGAACCAACGTTGCACGGTGGTCTGCGCGCCGAGGGTGCCGAAGAACGGGTGCGCCTTCGCTGTAAGTTGATTTCGCGTCGTGCTGTTGAAGGCCTGCAAACCGCCACCAGCATTAATCGCATGGATCCGCTCGAGAACTTCACCGGGCGCGAAAGTGCCGTCTTCGTAGTTGTAACCATTACCCGCACCGTCAGACGAAGTCACGTCAAACTTCACGAGGTGAATGTGCTGGCCCATGATGTCGGTCGGCGTGCGCACCTGGAAGTCGTCGAGTTCGTAGACGTGTGGTGTCAGGTTCGTGTGATAGAAAGTCAAACAGTCGTTTGTGTTGGCGCGGAAGAACAACGGCTCCGGTGGACGTGTGCCATTCAATGTCGGAGCGACGTCATCCCACAGCGCGAGCATTCGTGATTGCGGGAAGTGCCAGCCCGCTTTATTCACCTTGAGATCAAGCTGAATCGCGGCGGCTTTGTAAGTGCGTGCGCGGCCGATTGCATTACCTGCATCGTCGCGGCACGGATCGGCATACGGGGCTCCCGGTTTCGCTGGCAGACCGTTCAGTTTGTAGTTAGCGGCAGTGCCGTCAGGCGTGTAGCTCGCTACCTGCTTCTGTGCGTGGAAGTTCATCGCGGCGATTTCATCGGGCGTTCCGTTTTCGGGAACAGCCTTGGCGTCCGCGACGAGGATTTCTTTGCTGAAGTCGAGACGTGTCTCGACGCTCTCAGCCTGGCCGCCAACGATGACGTGACGCGGCAGACCACCGTCGTCAACGGTGTCGAGCGGCGGGTGCGGCGGACGGTGTCCGGCGACGCCCGGAATGTAGAACGGATATCCCTTGAACTCCGCGGTCGGCATCGGAGCCATCGCGATTGTCGGCAAAGGCACGAGACCGGGGATCGGAGTGCCGGCGGCAATCTCGCCGTCAGGCAGTGCGCGTGCGCCTGCTACAGGACGGCCATCGCCGTCGAGTTGCGTACCTTCTTCAAAAACATCGTGCGAGCGCCACAGTTCCCACATGCCTTGTGCGAAGTGTGGATAAAAGTGGCAGTGGAAGATCGAGTCGCCCGGCGTCTTGTTGCGGTTACCCGATCCGCCGTGCGCGATCTCGGTCGTGAACGAATAGCCCGGGCCCATGGCCTGGCTATCGAGATAACTCGAGCCGTCGCTGTCGGGCGTGTTCAACCACTGGTGCGCGTGCAAGTGGTGAATATGGTGTTCTTTTGGTCCAGCATGAACGATACGCATCTTGACGTGGTCGTTGATATAGCTGTGGTGAACGTTTGACGGATCGTCCGGGAACAGGACCTTGGTCGCTTTCGCGCCCTTGATAAGGTTGCCGTTGGCGTCAGTTGTGTTGGCGGGCGTATCAACGATCTGCGCCGGATCGCCAACGGCCCACGCAGACAGGAAGAAGTCTTCGTATTTGCACTCGGCGCAGTTGGCCATTGGACCAACGCCGAGACGATTTGCAAGAATCTCGGAACCAATGCCGCCGACACCGTAGTTGATGGCGAAACCGTCTTTGACACTGTAGAGCGTGTGTGAAAGAACGGGATCTTCATACTGCGGGAACGCCTGGACGGCCTTGATCTCGTCGTGATAGACGACGGTGAACTCGCGGAACGGCTGATCGCGATCGGGCTCGACCGGGTTCGGCTTGTAACTACCGGCGGGGAAACGGCCCTTGTTTGGACCAGTGATGACGGCGTTCAGATCCGTGTGCACGATGTTGTTGTTCGCATCGAGCATCTTCAGGATCGGTTGACCGGCGCGCGGATGTCCCGCCGGATAAACGGCGTCGTAGTTGATGATCGGTTGACCGCCGGGAGTTT
>JBKPJP010000033.1:0-4500 GCA_046730735.1 Acidobacteriota bacterium
GTGCACAGCATCGATTAACAAAACCATTACCCAAGGATAAAGCAGCAACTCAAGACGAAGTGACGGGTCAAAGAACATCGGCATCGCACTCAACAAAGACTCGCTGAAAGACATGCCGATCAAAGTTCCAAGCAGGCCGCATCCGATTGCGGCAAGCACGATAATGAGAATGGCCTGGCGCCGGCTCCAACGCTTTACCACCATCCGATCATCATCCGTATGCAACTTAATGGCGGCCCAAATCTTCGAGACGGTATGCCATACGCCTACGCTCACCAGGACTAGTATCACGGTACGTCCGAACCAGCCGGAGCTACGCCACAAGTGAGGACGGACCAACGGCACAAAGAACGCGGCGAAAAGAAACGCCACGATTGGAAACACAGCTTGCCGTAGCGCGCGTGCCTCTTCCCGTTCAATCACCAAAAACTTTTCGAGGTTCTTCTTGATGCGAGCATCGGAACGCGCGCGTCGCAGGTAAGTTTCTACAGTGGAATTCACGACTGGAGCATAAGCGCCCTTGGCGATATAAGCATTGCGCTGTGCGTCATACGCAGCGCGGCGCTGTGGGTCGAGCAATATATCTCGGGCACGCGAAATCTGAACGAATGCCTGCGTAGCCTCGGGCGAGCCGCCGTTGAGATCCGGGTGTTGCAGGCGTGCGAGCCGCTTGTATGCAGCCTTGATCTCTTTTACTGAGGCAGTGCTCTTGACCCCAAGAACCTGATAATAATCCAACATACCGTTTGGCCGCAGTATGCCTTAACCCGGAGCAAAAAGTACATCTCCGCGTAAACGCCAGAAAAGAGCGCCAGCCAAGTTACTTTGGCTGGCGCTCTCTGTTGACAGGTGTCAAAGCAAGCCGTAGCTCACGGCTGCTCAGTTACTGGCCTATTATTTTTTTGAAATGACCGAAGCTATCGATTGGGCAGGCATCGCTGCCGCCGGCTTGCATGACAGTGCAGTCAAACTGGAACCCGGGAATCTTGTCCGTTAGAAATGCACCGGTTGCGTTGAACGCATTCAGCGGACAGGCGACCCCAGTCCCCTGAACGGGAGGTCCACTGTAAATCGGCGGATTGTCGAGCACGGTTTGTAGTAACGCATCGGGATCGAGGTCGGCGCCATAATAGAAGGTAGACACGTTACCGTTGAACATCGCATTGATCCTGTCTACCCCAACAAGCGCCCAAGCGCCATCTCGGGCATTGCGCCAGAAACCGGGCGAGCACCACCCTCCCTGGTTGAACGGCCGGCAACCATGGCTAATTACGAGTTGAGCATTCTTCGCCTTTCCGTCGTACGTAGCACTCACATTGCCGGGAAGCGTGCTCGGGTCGTACCAACCACTGATATATTTGAACGTGCCGTTCCCGAATTTGGTCATCTGGGCAGTTCCCCATGGACCAGTGATGTCTGCGTTGTTTGAGCCCGTGGCCGTGAGTACCCAGAGCAGGTATGGACCATCTGCGTCGGCCCCGTTCGCAATACCACAGATCTCAGTTCTGAGGTCGTAGCCGCCGAATCCATCCGCGATGAGTCCCTGGCCCGTGTAAGTAACACTGTTGGCGTATGCGCCGGCAGCTAACACACCCCCGCCAATCAATCCGGCGAGAGCGACTGTCGCTGCCAACAACATCACAAACCTCCTGGTCCTGAATCTTCTATTGAAGTGCTTCATGATCTTTCTTCTTTCTACCGGATCGCCGGTGGTTGAACCCACGTCCGACCGGGCATAACCGAAAGGCTGTGGGAGTTTTTGTTCAACCGATTCGGAACAGTGGGTTTCGAAATCGGTGTGAGTGTTTGCAAAGAAATGGATTTCCTGGTCGCAAGCGTTCGCCTGCGATCAGGTCACCGATCATGTTGCGCTAGTTCACAACCTAAGGATTGAGGAAGCGAGGTTCGCAAGAATGGGATGCACGGCCAGTTTCGTCCGGGCATCGGTTCGAGGTCATGATCGGGTAAATCCTCTGGCGTCGATTCTAGACCTCTTAATCACGCGCGGCATCGAAGGTGAGTGCCGATTTTTTGATTTTTTGATGGCAGCTTCAACCCGTAGTTGACGTAGTTGAGGTGGCAGCTTCCTGCTTGAGTGTCAAAATCGTTAGGAAATATCGCATCTGTGTCCAAGTGCGATTACGAATTGTCGTACGAGCGCTTGGCTTTCACGTTGACGAACTCGTCGTCTTCGATGATGTAGGCCGTGAGGTTGTAGCCGTAGACACAACCCGTATCGAGGCCAATTGCTTTTCTGCCGCGGCGTGGTTCGGGGGCGGGCCAGTGTCCAAACAGCACGATCTTTTCACCGTGATAGACGTGATACCACGGCGTGCCGTCTTCGCTCTCGCGGTCCGCGCCGAGGGTTCGTATCAGCGTCATGTCGTCGGTGGTTTGTGAGAAGAGTTCCACGTTAGGACGCAAGCCCGCATGGACCACGAGGTGAGTGTCGAGATCGATAGTGAAGGGCATGCGGTTGAAGAAACTGGCGTAAGCGTCTTTCTCGCCGCGCAACTCTTTGTGCGTCTCTTTTTGCGCCGACTTTAATTCAATGTCTTCGCCATTCCACTTGCGACGCAGCGCCAGATCGTGATTCCCAATCACGGCGCTGAAACGCGCATCGGTCATAAACAGCTCGAGCACTTCCTTGTTCTTGGGACCCTTGGTGATCAAATCCCCAACCGAAAACACCCGATCGTCGTCACCCACACCGATCTTTTCCAGCAACTCCATGAACTCGTCGTAACAACCGTGAATGTCTCCGACCACTATTCTGCGACCCGTCATCCAGCCCTCCGCACCTTAATAACGTATGAACTGGAGTCTATTGCATCGGGGTGATTCAATCAATGCGACTAGCGATAGATGTATGTCTTGCTCTCCTTCTGATCCCACTCAACACTGTCGACATTGTCTCGATCCGCGGAAAGGATCTCCTCGCTCAACTTACTCGTGCTCGCGACCGGGTCGAGGTTCACGAGGTAGACAATCGCGCCCATCGGTTCGTCCGCATCCTCACGGTTAAGCTCACGCAACTCGTACTCAAATCCATGACGCTCGAAAAGCCTTTTAAGAATCTGGTCCGTACGATCGACGCCGCGCGTCTGTACACGAACCTCCATCGAACGAAAGACCTGAAACCGTTCAAAGTATTCCAGCACTGACAAAGCGATCAGCACAAATAACGTCAGGATAACAGCCATATCCCAACGTCCGACGCCCGCAGCAAGCCCCACCCCCAGGCAGACCAGCAACACGGTGATCTCCTTCGGGTCGCGAATGTTCGTGCGGAAGCGAACTAACGAGGCGGCTGCAAAAATTCCGAAGGCTCGCGCAGCACTGTCTCCCACCACCATCATCATCGCGCCCGCCACCACTGCCATCAGAATCTCCGTCTGCGCGACGTAAGGGTTGCGCGCTCCTCGTCGCGGACGAAACGCGAGCAGCGCAGCCAAAAATGCTGCGAGCGAAAATCGCAACGCAATTCTGGCGGAGGTCGCCTCCCAACTCTCCAGACTCGACGGCGTAAGACCAGACGCGTCTGGTCCAAACACCTCTCCGAGCAACGGTATCTGATGTCGCGATTGATTCTCGGAAGGGCTCGGCGTCGCAACTGCACCACTCGAGCTCGAGGGGGTAACAGTACTTGGTTGATCGCGTAAAAGGTAAGCTAATAATCCGCTACCCAACAGCAGCATGACAAATGTCACCAGCACCGCAACGGTCACACGGTTCATGTCTCGTATCCTTTCCCTGAGCCACAAAAAGGCAGGCCTATTTCTTGGACCACATACGCTTGCTCTTCAATGAGTGAACGTTTCCAACAGCAGGTGAACTGTTTGGACCTTCGAAGAACAACTGGCTGTTGAAAGGCTCTTCGCCGGGCTGCATCGCGGGACGCTCGTAGCTGCCGTCGGAGTTCATGACTCTGGCTTTCACGTTATCGCGCAGGTACGCGGCGATCACAGTATCCTTTAGATAACTCCGCAACTGCGGATCCAGCACAGGCACAACAACTTCAACGCGACGATCGAGATTGCGCGCCATCCAATCGGCCGAGCCAATGTAAACTTCTTCCTCGCCGCCATTCGCAAAATAAAAGATGCGACTGTGTTCGAGGAATCGTCCCACGACACTGCGCACGTGAATGGTCTGCGAAAGTCCTGGCTCCCCGGGACGAATCATGCACGCGCCGCGCACGATGAGATCGATCTTCACTCCCGCTTGCGACGCTTCGTAAAGCGCTTCGATGATCGGCAGGTCCGTCAGCCGATTGATTTTGGCTGCGATGTAGGCCGGACGACCGGCCACAGCATGTTCGGTCTCACGTTTGATCAACTTCATCATCCGGCGCCGCAGATTCAACGGCGCGACCATCAGCCGGCTAAACTCTTTCTGCATCGAGAAACCCGTAAGAAAGTTGAACAAGTCAGTAGCATCGTCGCCGATCATCGAATCACTCGTTAACAATCCGAGGTCCGTGTAAACCCTCGAAGTCGT
>JBKPJP010000034.1:0-11236 GCA_046730735.1 Acidobacteriota bacterium
GGTGAATGAATGGCAAGTACAACGGCGTGAGCGGCAGATCGTTCCAGCTTGGACCAAGCGACGAAGTAAACAGCAGCACGCGCCCTTTACCGGTGCTCGCTTCGACAAGTGCTGGACTGCCGTCTTCAAAACGCGCGAGCACCGATGCGTTCTGGCGTGGCTCAGAACGGAAATAACCAATCACATTCGCAGACGCGAGACGCCCGCTCTCCTGAAACACCTCGAAGATCGGGTGATCGAACTTTACTTGAGTGATCGCCACACTCTCGCCGGTCTTCGTCTGCACCGCTTCACGCAACGTGACCGGCGAGATCTGTTGCAACGTCGTGTTGAAACTATCGGGCGAGGTTCGTGGTCCGGTCGAGACAATCATCTGGCCGCCGCCAGTTACAAACCTCACGAGCGCGTCGGCGAGCGCGGGTGATAGCGGTCCGCTGTCGTTCAAAACCACGAGTGCATACTCCGGAATGCTTGCGGGATCAACTGAGCCGGCGCTCTTGAGTGCAAAAGTGAACGGCAGATCGTCGTCGGTCGTGAGCGCGCTTTGCAGGTGAAGACTATCGCTACGGCCCCGGGAAGCATTCTCTACGATTAGAGCCTTTGCCGGAGTCTCGCGGCGGAGGGTGAAATAGAAGCGATTGTCGGGCGCGAAGTCGCCGGAGGCGATGTTGATAATGCAGCGATTCGTGCCGTCATTGAGATTAAACCCGGTGAACTCAACCACACGCGAGTCGCGGCTATTGAGACTGATGTCGCGCTTCTCGACAGTCTGATCGTTGATCTGGAAGTCGACCGCGATGTGATCGCGCGGCGTGTCGCTAAAGTTACTGACGTGGACCACCACGTTGTCGAGATACTTCTGACCAAACACGACGCCGCGCGCTTCAACGTTTGTGATCGCGACGTTGGGTGGGGGATTATTGCCGCCGACATCGAACGTTGTGAGTTGCGTGTTGTTTGAGAGTTTGAAAGTCGCAGTCGCTTGTGACCAGCCGGGCATTTGAAAGTCCGAGATCATGACGATGCGTTTTGGACCAGTGGTCTGGACTTCGCTCAATAACGACTCCGCGCCGCGCAGCGCCTGCTCGTAATCGGTGCCGTCCCAACCGGCTCCTAAACTACTGATACCGAATCGCACGCGGTTCTTGTCAGTGAGGAAGCGATTAATCACTGTGTAGCGCTTATCAAAACTCATGAGGGCAATCTGCTCGTCGTTGCGTGCTTCGTCGAGGGCGCTCTCAGCGCGTCGCTGCGCTTCGGCAAACAGGTTTTCGCGACGCATGCTCAGCGAGTTGTCGATGAGAATCACCGTCGCGCCCGCGGCGCTGTTGTCTCGCGCGGCACTGCCGCCGCTGAAGAACGGTCGCGTGAAGGCGATGACAATCAAAAGGATCGCGAGACAACGCAGCAGCAACAGCAGCAGGTTGTGCAACGTGCGACGGCGAATCGTGCGCTGCGGTACCTGTCGGACAAAAACGAGCGCGGGGAACTGGACGCGACGCGCACGCGTGCGCCGCACGAGATGCACGAGAATAGGCGCCGCGAGCGCCGCGACGCCGAGGAAAAACAATGGCGTCAGGAACGACATAAAAATCCTATTTGCCTGCGCGCCGCGAAAGAAACGAGAGCAGCGCGAAATCGAGTGGCTGCTTCGTCGTCAACAATTCATAGTCGACGTTGTTTGCCGCCGCGCAGCGTCGCATATCATCAACATGCCGGCGCATCCGCTCACGATAACCATCCATCACCACGTCGGGAAGCACCGGCATCTGTTCCTGTGTTTCCGCATCTTCAAGCAGCAACACCGCATCGTTGAAATCAAAATCGAGCTCGTTCTGATCGAGCACCTGGAATGCGACCGTGTCGTGTCCTTTGAAACGCAGGTGCTGAAACGCCTCGCCAAGCCGGTCGGGCTGATCGTAGAAGTCTGAGATGACGACGACAATGCCTCGACGCGTCAGTATCTCCGCCAGTTGATGCAACGACGCCGCGAGATCCGTTTCGCCTCCAGGTTGCAGGAGCGAGAGATTGCCGAAGATCGTGCGCATGTGCCCGGTACGATTACGCGCGGGCACGTGTGTGTGGACCTTATTCGCGAAAGCGACGAGCCCTACTGCATCCTGCTGTCGATTCAATAAGTAAGCCAGCGACGCCGCGAGAAACTGCGCGTACTGCAACTTCGTGACAGAACTCGCGTGTGCGTAGTTCATCGACGCACTGGTATCGATCAACAGGTGACATTGCGTGTTCGTATCAGCGCGATACTTCTTAATGAAGTAGCGATCGGTGCGCGCGAGCAGACGCCAATCGAGATATCGCAAGTCGTCGCCGGCATTGTATTGACGATACTCGGTGAACTCGGTCGAAAAGCCGGTGAACGGCGAGCGGTGTAGTCCCGACATAAATCCCTCGACGACCGTGCGCGCGAGTAGCTCGAGCGAGCCGACGCGCGCGAGCAGTTCGGGATCGAGAAACCTCGTTGGCGCCGCTGGAGTTGTCATAATCCACTCTTCGGCTCAGGAACTGTTTCGATCAATCTCTTAATCACCTGGTCCGAGTCGACCTTTTCCGCTTCAGCCTGGAAATTCAACAGCACGCGGTGACGCAGCACCGCCGGCGCCACGGCGCGCACGTCTTCACATGAGACGTTGTAACGCCCGCGCAGGATCGCGCGTGCCTTGCCGCCAAAGATCAGAAATTGTGAAGCCCGTAGCGACCCGCCCCACGTCACCCACTTATTCACGAAGTCGGGTGCCGACGGTGTTCCGGGCCGGCTCGCATTTACTAAGCGCACGGCATAGCGCGCGACCGTGTCTGAAGCAGGAACCTGGCGCACGAGTCGTTGAAACGCGATGATTTCGTCGGCGGACATCAGCCGCCGAAAGACATAGTCCTGCGGCGAAGTGGTTTGCTTAACAACCGCGATCTCCTCTTCTTCGGGCAGGTAACCAATCTTCACATTGAACATGAAACGATCGAGCTGCGCTTCGGGCAGTGGATACGTGCCTTCCATTTCGATCGGGTTCTGCGTCGCGAGCACGTGAAACGGCCGCGGCAGATCGTAACTGACACCCTGCACCGTGACGCGACCTTCCTGCATCGCTTCGAGCAACGCTGCCTGCGTCTTCGGCGGCGTACGATTGATCTCGTCGGCGAGCACGATGTTGGCGAAAATTGGACCAGGGATAAACTGCATCGCGCGCCGGCCGGTGGCGCGATCTTCTTCGATGATCTCGGTGCCGGTGATGTCCGCGGGCATCAAGTCGGGAGTGAACTGAATGCGTTTGAAGGAGAGGTCGAGGACGTTGGCGATCGTGCGTACGAGCAGTGTCTTCGCGAGGCCGGGCACGCCGGTGATGATTGAGTGACCACCGACAAAGAGCGCCAGCAGCACCTGTTCGACAACTTCGTCCTGGCCGATAATGGCCTTCCTGATTTCGCGCAACAGATCCTCGCGCGCCGATCCGAGTTTGTCGAGCAACTGCTCGTCGGTAATAGTGAGTTGATCAACCGCCATTATATTTCCTCATTACTGTCCTACGATTCGTAACAACAACTCCTGTGCTTTCTCGTAGCGCGGCGCGGCTTCGAGGGCGCGCAACACGGCGCGCTTTGCCTCCGGCTGGCGGCCCAACGCATAATACGCGGACGCGATATTGTAGTTTGCCTCGGCCACATTCGGCGGCGCGAGGGCGAGGGCCACCTGAAACTCCGTCAACGCCTTTGCATAATCCTTCAGTTCGATACTCAACTCGCCCGCCTGCGTGTGCAGCTTGTAATCAAACGGGCTGATATAGAAACTCGCCTGCAATGCGTCGAGCGCCTGCCGATGTTGGCCGAGCGCGAGACGAATGCGCGCGATGTTTTTGAGCGCCTCGAGATTGTTCTCGTCAGTATTTACCAAACTCTCGAGCACCTTCGCCGCTTGGGCCGCGTCGCCTTTCTGTTCCAGTAACTTTGCCAGCGACTCATAAGGATTTCCCGAGCCACTGACGTAAGGGAAGAGTTCGAGAGCTCGAAGATAATGTGTGACTGCTGCCTGCGTGTCGCCGTCGGCAGCGAGCAACTCGGCGGCGCGAATGCGGAGCGCAAACGTGTCTTCAGTGGCAAGCCGCTTGAGCACTTCCTCTTTCGTGAGTGAAGCGACGACGTTGCCCGGTGTGTTCAGTGCCTGCTGCAACGGTTTCACTTTCGACTCCACGTAAGCCATGAACTCACGATCGAAATCGCTCTCGCTCAACTTCAGGACTTGTAGCAGCACGTCGGGCGTCTTCGCCTTGTCGCGATACAGCGCGAGCATGCGAAGGATCGCGTCGAAGCCGTAACGATCGGCAACAAACTCACACACTTGTGACGCCTGGAAGTATGCGATCGGAACATCCTGCGGAGTCTTCGGACGTTGAAAACCGGCGTCGAGATCCGCGATCTTGAACCAGCGTTTCTCCGTGAACGCGCGCACGAACAGCGGGTTCCAATCGTCGCCCCAACCCGGCCGCGCGCGCCGCTCTTCGTACACCGAAAGTCCTTCCGAGAACCAGCGCGGAA
This sequence comes from Acidobacteriota bacterium, assembly GCA_046730735.1. Taxonomy (GTDB): domain Bacteria; phylum Acidobacteriota; class Blastocatellia; order Pyrinomonadales; family Pyrinomonadaceae; genus PSRF01. The sequence goes on from JBKPJP010000034.1 coordinate 4,546, forward strand.
TGCGGTAGTCAGTCATCTGCAAAGTGATGACGTGCGTATACTCGTGCCAGAGCGTGCTGCCCCAGTTGAACTCACCTGCTTCACGAGCGGACGGAGAATCCTGCGCGACCACAAATCCGAAACAGACTCCGAGCGCTCCCAGGCCCGGCATGCCGAGCGTGCGTACCGCGAAGTCTTCGTGGTTCTGAAAGATCTCGATGATGATCGGACCTTTGGGCGTGAAGCGATACTTCGCGGTCAACTTGGCGGCTGCTTCTTCGAGCAGATTCGCGGCGTAAGGCGAAAGCACGTCGCTCTCCTGCGCCGAGGCTTTGATAATAAATGGACCACGCTTCGTCTCTTTGAAGTCGCGCATGGAGTCGAGCAGGTCGAGCGTGTTCTTGGCCCATGCGTTGAACGGGTCGCCCTTGAAAGCTCGTTCGACTGCTTCGCGTCCGGGTCCCATCTGTCCCAGGCGCAGCAACGCCATGCCGAGACTGAGATGTGCGTCCCATAAACGCGGCGCGATCTCGATTGCACGGCGCGCGAACTGCGCCGCTTGTTCGGTGCGTCGCGTGATGGTGGCGTAGTGTGAGAGCGTGTTGTAGACGCTGCCATACTTTGGGCCAATCGCGAGTGTGGCTGCGACTTCGGGTTCGTAATCCTTGTCCTCGAGATAGAGCAACGCGGCTTTGAGCGCATGTGCGTCGAGTGAACGCGGGTTGATCTTCAGAGCTTTTTCGATGTCGGCGGAGGCGTCGTCGAGCTGGTTGGCTTCGAGCGCGATCGCGGCTTTGAGCGAGATGGCCTCGACGAGATTCGGGTTGATCGCGAGCGCGCGTGTGAGCGCAGCAGTGGTTTCGGCGTCGCTCTCGAGGCGTTTGTTGCGCGCGAGATCCAGGTAAGCGCGCGCGCTGTTGGGGTTGATCTTGAAAGCGTCGTCGAGAAAGAGTGCGGCGTCGCTGTAGGCGTATTTTTCTGTGAACAGTTCGGCGGCGCCGAGTTGCGCTTCGAGATAATTGGAGTCAGCTTCGATTGCTGACCGGTACATTTCATTTGCGTCGTGGTAACGCTGGAGATGGACGAGGGCGCGCGCGACGAGAGTCAGTTCGCGAGCAGTGCGCGGATCGTTGTCGGTGTAGAACTTAACGAACGACTCGTAGATCGCCTTCGCGCGATCTTCCTGGCCGATCAGATCGAGCAGTTCGGCGCGACGCAGATCGCTCTCGAGTTTGACGGCGGGGTCGGCAGCGGCGCGTTCGAATTCAGCGATGGCTTCGGTGTGGCGTCCGGTGATGGCGTATGTCTCGGCGAGCTCGTGACGAACCGGGCCGGCATCGGGTGACTTTTGCAGGATGCGTTTGGCGGCTGCTTCGGCTTCCGTGTAGCGACCGGTTTCGATGTAGCCACGCAACAGCGCTCGGTCGGGTGACTGCGCGAGAGCGGAAATCGAGAGCACACTGAAAAACAAAAAGCAGTTTCGCACAAAGGCACAAAGGTTCGAACCAAGGCACAAAGTAGAACGCAAAGACCAACACGGCCGAAGGTCTTCTTTGTGCCTTTGCGTGAAACTTTGTGCCTTTGCGTGAAACTTCTTCATCATGTCCCCGCCTGCCTGATCGATCGATTCACTTTCGCCAGTTCGATAAACAACCGTTCGAGCGTCGCTTCGTACTCAGCCTCGGGCATGTTTGCCTTGCGGGCGATGAGTTGCTCGATCTCGCCTTCGAGACGCGTCCGCTCTTTCAGGAGCCTTCCGGTTGCGGCAGTCGCCGCGGCTTCGTCAACGCTCAGTGAGTCGAGGTAAGTCGCACGCGCGAGCAATCCTTCTCCGGCTTCGAGTTTGTCATGGCCCACGCCGTCGCCGTTGTCGTCGAGCAGCGCGTGTTCAGACGCGAGCCGTCCGGCGCGTTTGTAAAAATCTTCAGTCAGTCGGTTCGCGTATACAAACGCTTCGAGCACTGAGGTGTGCCCGTCCTGATCCGTGTCCGCATCGGCGGCATTCAACGCCGCAATGAAGAAACCGGCGAATCGCGTGGCGTTTGTTTCCTGCCCGTTTCGCGTGGCCGTGATGACGATGCGGCCTTTGGCTGCGAGGCTCTTGATGAACTCGCCGCTCGCGCTCGCCATATTGAAAACAACGACGCGACGCGTCGGCAGCGACGAGAGCAGCACGTTGTACTCCGACGCCGAAAGATCCGGTCCAACTAAATTAAACTTCGCTTCTTTGCCGTCAAACGATCCATGCCCGATCAAAAACACAAACAGCACGTTGTTCGCGTCGAGTTCCGACTTCAGCGCAGCGAAAGCCTTCTTGACTTCTTCGGCCGTCGCCCGCGCATTACCCTTTTCCGAAAGTACGCGGATGTTCCTCCGGTCAAACCCAAACTTCTCGGCAAGAGAAGACCGCAACTGCTCCGTCCATTCTTCAAACTGGTGCGCGTACGCTGCCTCACCACCCGGCCCGTTGATGATCAAAACGTGCTTATTTGCATCAATCTTCTGAGCACTCGCGACTCCAACAAAAACCAGAAGCCACAATAAAAAGAAAGCGGTTTCACGCAAAGGCGCAAAGAAGGACGCAGAGTCGCCAAGAAAACTTAGCGCCTTTGCGTCTTCCTTTGCGCCTTTGCGTGAAATATTCCGTAGCATCAAGCAAGTCCTTCGCGCTTCCGCAGAAACCACTCCGCACTCAGCAACCCGATGATCAGCATAAAGTTCACCGGCATGTCCCACAGATCTTTCGTCACACGCTCTGAGTAAGGCGTTTGCCGGTAGATCAGATCGTCCAGTAACGACTGCGCTTCGGCGGGCGTGTAATACTTCCCGCCCGTCTCAGCCGCGATGCGCTTCAGTAGTTCATTGTTCTGCGCCGCGCCGTAGTACTCACGATTCAGGTCACTTACAAGCATGTTCGCCCGCGCGCTCAACGTGCCGAGACTCGCGCTCGTGCCCACCAACTCGATCCCGTGTTGGCCCAACTCGTCCGCCTTGAATTCTCCGACGTACGTATTCACCGAGTTGAGCGTCGTAAACTTCAACGGCACATCGACCACCGCGCCCGACGGCTTCGTCACACGTGCTGTCGCATGCGCATCGGCGACCGGGTTGAAATGCTTGTCGCGAATGTCGGCGATGATATTGATCATATCGTCGAGCGCATAGACTTCCTTTTCAGTACCAATCTCAACCTGATCGGGCGTGTCGCTGACGAGATAGCGCAGCATCTGGCGCCAGAACGTTTCGTGCGCGTTGTTCTTGGCGTCCATGCGCATCTTCCAGCGCCACGTATCGGCGGCGGTCAGTGCCAGAGTTTGGCCGCGACCGTAACGTTGTTGGACCAGGAGGGGCGCTGTTGGACCATTTCCTTCAACGCGCCGTGCTTCGAGCAACACCGAAGCTCCCGGCTTAACATTCGTCAGTACTTCCGACACCGAAACCGGCGGCAACTCGTTCCACGTTTTTTGGTTCGCGCCACGATCTTCGTTCAGACGCGTGATCGGATGCGACTGTCCGGCGGCCGTAAGCACTGGTTTGTAAACCGGCGTGAACGAATTTGCATCGTCAACTGGACCACCACTTAACGTCACTGGCAACAGGTCGTCAATCGTTGTGCCTTTATACTTACCGCCGTCAAACGACAAACGCCCACCGAGCGCGAGCAACCCGCCACCGCGACGCGCGACAAAAGCCTCGATATTGCGCAACTCATCGGCGGTAAAAAATCCGGCTTCAACACTGCCGATAATCAATCCCGAATACGAAAACAGCTCTTCTTCAGTTTTCGGAAAACCGGTTTCCAACTCGCCCTGGGCGCCGATGCCCTGGCGATAAAACTTGTTCTCACCCGTGCGCTGTAGCGAAACGAGCGTCACGTTCTTCTCGTTCGGCTGGATCGATTCGCGAATCTTGCCGAGCTCCCAGCGCGGCTCACCTTCGACGTGCAGGATGCGCAACGGTCCTTCAACCACTTGCACGAGCGCGTCCTGCTTGTTGTTTTCGACAGTCAACTCGCCGTCAAGCGGCGTGACTTCAACCGTGTAACGATGAATGCCCGAAGTCGCCGGCGTGATCTCGAGATTGACTGCCTGCGTATCGTTGCCGCGCAAATTGAACTCTTCGGTCTTCACAGTGCGACCATCTTCACGCACGCTCAGCAGCACTTTCGTCGCGTCATAACCACTTAAACCGACAATCGTCTCGATATTCAGACGCGAACCGACCAAAACTTTGCGCGGCATGTTCACGCGCGTCAGTTCTGCGTCCTTCGGACGCGCGGTGTTGCCAACGCCGACTGTAAACACAGCGATATCGCGCGCGCGCAGTTCACGCAAAACAGCAGCCAGATCGCGCGGCACGTTTGACGCGCCGTCGGTGGCAAGCACAACCGCCGACAACGGCATACCCGAAGAACGCTTGATCGTTTCGTCGAGTGCGCCGGCGAGATCGCTTGTGCGTCCCTCACCGTACAGATCGTTACCGTCTTTCAATCTTGCAAGACCACCGGAAAATCCGTAGAGATTGGTTTTGAACTTTTGTTCGAGTCGATTGAGAAATGAGTTTTGTCCGGGATTGTTGCTCAGCAGTGCTTGCTTAACTGTGTCGAGTCGTGTGGCGCCGCCGGGAACATCGCGCAGTTTCATGCTGACTGAATCGTCGATCAACATCGCCACGTAACTGCTGCGCGGAATCACCGACGACACGACCACCACCGGTCGCAACAATAAAACAACCATTAAAGCGAGAATTGCTGCGCGAAGTGCGACGAGTGTTGCGGTAGTGCGTTTGGAGAGACGAACACGCGGTCGCAGGTAAATAAAGTAAATAAAAACACCGGCGAGTAGAACGAGGAGAACCAGGACCACGGCGCTCGGACGCACATCAAAGCCAAACCGGCCGTTAGTAAAAACGGCCTGCTCATGTCCGAACAGAAACCGTACAAGTTGGTTCATTTTTTGGTGACCGCCATTATACACGCGGTGCAGACGTTGTTGCTTAGTAGCTGTGATGAAGTGAGCGGTTGTTTCAGTTTTTTGAATTAAGCCACAGATTTTCGCGGATGAACACGGATTAGGATAAACTGCCGCGTCGAATGAAAAACTTTCTCAAACAAGCACGGAAATACTCCGAGCCGTTTCGCATCACTGACGGCAAGAGCTTTCGCCTGAAACAAGTCGATCCCGCCAACACGCTCAGTTTCGAGTCCGACGAGAAGGCTAAAGCACAACAGGCGCTCGAGGCGGGCGTCGAGCTGTTGGCGAAGTTACAGGACAAGCTCTACGCGCAGGATCGCTGGGCCGTGTTGATTATCTTCCAGGCGATGGATGCGGCTGGCAAAGACGGCGCTATCAAGCACGTTATGTCCGGCATCAATCCTCAGGGGTGCGAAGTCTCTTCCTTCAAATCACCTTCGGCGGAAGAGTTGGACCACGACTTTCTCTGGCGTTGCGCGAAGCGTGTGCCTGAGCGCGGGCGCATCGGCATCTTCAATCGCAGTTATTATGAAGAGACGCTCGTCGTCCGCGTGCATCAAAACTTTCTCGAAGGTCAAAAGTTACCGCCGGACGTGAAGACGAAAGATCTATGGAAACGTCGCTACCAGGACATCACGAGCTTCGAACGTTACCTCTCACACAACGGCGTCGCCGTGCTGAAGTTTTTTCTTCACGTTTCTAAAGAAGAACAGCGGCAACGCTTCCTCGCGCGCATCGACGATCCGGGGAAGAACTGGAAGTTTTCACTGAATGACGTTCGCGAACGCGAGCACTGGGACGAGTACATGGACGCGTATGAAGATACGATCAGGCACACCGCATCGAAGCACGCGCCGTGGTACGTTGTTCCCGCCGACAACAAGTGGTTCACGCGTCTGGTTGTCGCATCGGCAATCGTCACAAACCTCAACGCGCTCGATCTCGACTATCCGACTCTCAATCAAGAGGAACTTCAGGCTCTGCAGGAAGCGAAGAAAACATTAAATCGCGGTTTATGATAGCTTGAGGAAATCATGATACGGCGTGTCAAAGTAATCGACTCGCACACAGGCGGTGAACCAACGCGTGTGGTCATCAGCGGCGGTCCTGAGCTCGGCGACGACGCACTCTCCAATCGTGTCGCACGCTTCCGAAACGAGTATGACGACTTTCGCTGCGCAGTGGTGAACGAACCGCGTGGCTCCGACGCTGTTGTGGGAGCGTTGCTGTGTTCGCCGGTCGATAAATCATGCGTAACCGGCGTGATCTTTTTCAACAGCGTCTCTTATCTCGGAATGTGCGGGCATGGGACCATCGGAGTGGTCGCGACACTTGCTTACCTGAAGCGCATCGGCGCCGGGGCTCATCGTATTGAAACGCCGGTCGGAGTTGTGGTCGCTCATCTCGATGATGAGGGGAAAGTTGAAGTAGCGAACGTGCCGAGTTACCGGTTAGCGACAAACGTGACGGTGGAAGTTCGAGGGATAGGGCCGGTCACGGGCGATGTTGCTTGGGGCGGCAACTGGTTTTTTCTCGTCAAGGAACACGCGCACGCCCTGGAGTTCGAGAATCTCGACCGGTTAATGGATTTTACGCTGCGAGTGCGAGCGGCGTTGGCCCAGGCGGGAATCACCGGAGACGGTGGTCACGAGATCGATCACGTCGAACTTTTCGCGCCATCAAAACTCGCCGGCGTTGACAGTAAAAACTTCGTGCTGTGTCCCGGGAAAGCCTACGAC
>JBKPJP010000035.1:0-13582 GCA_046730735.1 Acidobacteriota bacterium
GCGCGGCACGTGGTGGACCACACCAGTCAGCACCGTGCAGGACAAGGAAATCAAAACAGCCGAGTTCATCGCTAATAAAGGTCAGCCGGTGCAGTATTGGTCGTCGCTTAACAATTTCCGCGGCTTTCTCGACATCTTCAGCCGCTGCTTCCGCCGCACTAAGGACGAAAACATTTTCACGCGACTTTTCAAGAGCCTGCGGAACGAGGACGGGCTGTTTGACTTCACGATCATGGGAACGCGTGGCTTTCTCGGGCTTTTCGGGCGGAAGTCGGACGGCGTATCCGTCATACGCGCTAACGGTGTTGGCGGTGGTTCGCTCGTCTATTCAAACATCACCATCCAACCACCCGACTTTATCTTCAAAGACGATCGTTGGCCGACCACGTGGCCGGATGACGAACGCGAATACTATTTCAACTTCGCGCGTCACTGCATAAGCTTCAGCGTGTTATCGGCACTGCAAGTAAAGAACGCCGGCGGTTTTCCGTATATGCACCCCGACCGGAAGATGCCACCCGTATCTGTTAATGCCGGTCTTTCAAACATCGCGACCCGCACGGCTCGGCTGAGCCCACACTGGTTGATCAAGACTGATCCAAACAATCCGGCGAACCCACGAGGTGTCAAACGTATTACTCTTCACCAAGCTGCCGGCTCCAAAGATCAGGAAAACGATATTTGGATTGACCGCGCTCGCGTTTTCCAGACTGCGGTCGATGATATGACCAACGACTACGGTTTAGTAGATCTGGCTATCAACGACCTGACACCCGAAAACACCGCACTTGGTCCTAACAATGAGACTTTCCCACACAACTATTCGCTGGTTGAGGAAGTTAACTATTGCGAGCGGCAGGGGCGTTGCAATGTTGGGTGCCTGCCCGGCGCACGCCACACCTTGAACAAGCAATTGATGCGCGCCATCCTCGGCAGGCCTAAACAACGTCACATGGCCGCGGATGAGCCGGTGGGCGTGCCCGGCGCCGGCGATAACAAACCCGATCTTGAAAACCTTAAACTCGAGGCACTTGCGGAAGTGGATGTGATTGTCGCACTGCCTGGCGGCGGTTACGAAATTCGATATCTCAAACGCGACGCGGCCAAAACCTGGAAGACTACGAAGCACACTGTTACCGCGGATATCGTGATCGTCTCCGCCGGCTGTCTCGGCACGAATGAATTGCTGCTCCGATCGAAAGCGCGCGGAACGCTCCCCAATATCAGTAATCGTGCCGGCGTGGGGTTCTCAACCAACGGCGACTACCTGGCATTCCTGGAGAAGACGAAAGACCGCGCCAGCATTATTCGTGGACCAGTGACCACGTCCTTTGCGCACTTTCAGACCGACAAGCAGGGCACAGGTCCGATAAACCGGCGCGACGAACCTAATCCCGCACTATTCCACACGATTGAAGATCAAGGCATTCCGCCGGCGTTAGCTTCTATGTTCGGCGAGGGTCTTCCGTTGATGCAGAAACTGGTTCAAGACGGAGCGGGCGGCGGCTTCCTGCTACGCGCCATCTGGCGCTTCGCACGCAAGCGCATACCGCAACTCATCAAAGAGATCTGGCGCAACAACCTCGTGCGAGCTGATTTCTTCAAGTCTGAAGAAGAGCGCATTCAAAATGTGATGTGCGTGGTGGCAATGGGACGCGAATCGTCGACCGCCGAGTTTCGGCTCGGCAGAAGCGGCGAGACGCCGCTGCGTATCGCCAAACCGGATGGTAAAGCGTTCTGGGACGATCCTGTGTATGACGCGATCCGAGGTTCACTCAGCGCGTTGGCCCTGCGGCTGCGTCCCAAGGACACTCAATATGAATTCTTCAATCCATTCCTGACGGCTACGGCTAAAGCCGCCGGGGCGCAGTCAATCGCGCTTAGTCATCCGTTAGGTGGGTGTCGCATGGCGAAGACGGCTGCTGACGGGGTAGTGGACGAGTATGGGCACGTGTTCGATGCGTCGCAGAGCGGCGAGCGACCGTTCTACAAAGGTCTCTACGTTGCGGACGCCTCAATCATTCCGACGGCGCTCGGTGTCAACCCATCACTCACGATCTCCGCGCTTTCGCTCAGAATTGTCGACAATCTGATTAAGGAGATTGAAGCAGGGCGTGTTTAGTAATCTGGTAGTTTCACACAAAGGCACAAAGGAAGACACAAAGACACGAAGAAATCCTCCTTGTGCCTTTGTGTCTTCCTTTGTGCCTTTGTGTGAAACTAACTCAGAAAGCCTTTGAAGTTTGAAGGCTTCAAAGAGTACGCCGGAAAGATTGCTCCTGTGTCTTTGGTGCCGAGATGTCGCGAGGCGACCTCGCCGAACACGTCTCGGAAGTCTGTAGTTAAAGCAAGGTCACGGCCTTCGTTGAGTTGGTCGTCCTTCAACCCCGGCCAACGTCCATACACCTTACCGCCACGCACGCCGTTGCCCATCACAAACATCGCGTTCGCGTGCCCGTGGTCCGTCCCACGATTTCCATTCTCTCGCACCGTTCGCCCAAACTCTGACATCGTCAGGATCACGACGTCGTCCATTCGCTGGCCCAGGTCCTGATACAACGCCGCGATGCCTGAACTGAACTGCCCCAGCAGATTCGCGAGTTGACCGCGCGAGTTGCCCTGGTTCACGTGTGTGTCCCAACCACCGATATCCGTAAACGCAACTTCCAAACCCACATCAGCTTTGATGAGCTGCGCAATCTGAAGCAGCGAATTCCCGAACGGATTGCGCGGATACTGCGCGCCATTCTCGGGTTTGTATTGCCCCGGATTCGCCTGTTTCAAAAAGTTTACTGCTTCGAACGTCTCACGGCCCGTGTCGAGGAGTGAATCCTTGACTTTGTGCGCGTACATCGCTTCAAAGCCATTTTGCATTTCTGTCGATGACTTGCCGGCGCGAATCGCAAACTCCGCAATGCTCGACATCACCACTGCCGGCGCTGGTCCCTGCAACACGCGCGGCATCTGCTTCGTGACCGCGACGGCGCGAAACAACGAATTCTCTTTGTCCTGTTTAGACTGCAAGTAACGATTCAGCCAGCCATCGCGAGTCGACTTCAATCCCGGCGTCGCCGACTCCATGTAGTCCTGCGCATCGAAGTGTGAACGAGTGTTGTCGGGAGAGCCGGCGGCATGAATGATCGCGAGTCGCTTTGAATCCCACAGCGGTTTGAACGCAGTCATCTGCGGGTGGAGGCCGAAGAAGCCGTCGAGATTGATTGCCGACTCAGCATTGCCTGCCTCAGGCTTTGGTATCGCGATGTTCGACCGCAGGGAGTAGTAGTTGGACTCGCCGAACGGCACGACCATGTTGAGACCATCGACAGCGCCACGCTGAAAAATCGCGATCAGCGTCTTTCGTTTGCCGCCCGTAATCGGGCTGCCCAGCACGACGCGCTCGAGAAATCCGGGCGCCGACAGCGACATACCCACGCTCGCCAATGCAATGCCGCCTGATTTAAGAAAAAATCTGCGATTCATAATTTCAAAACCCTTTCAAACATTTCACGCAAAGGCGCAAAGTTCCCGCAAAGCCGCAAAGAAAACAATACCTGTATCTGAAGCCCTCTTGGCGCCTTTGCGTAAACTTTGCGCCTTTGCGTGAAACAATTCTTATTGCCTCTGAAACTCCGGCGTCCCCAATATCAATCCAACCACTTTCGTCGCCGGATCCGACTGCCCCAGCTGTTTCATCAACGCTTCTTTCGTCGACACTGAAATATCCCCAGCCAGGATCGTCTTCAAATACTCATCCAGCACCTTTGACTGATCTCCATTCGCATTCGCGAGATTAACTCTCGTACCCTGCACTCGATTACCCGCCAATGCCAGACCGAAGTTCATGCGTTCGAGCAGACCGCCGGTGTTCACCCAACTCTCTGCCGAATCCGAATAACCGTTCGGTGTTTGAAATCCGTAGAGCGGCTCGCCCATACGCGCGATCCACTGGTGTGTTCCTGGTCCGCCATTCGTATCGGCGCCGAGCGTTCTGATCGCGCTGACTACCAGTTCAAATGGCCGCTTGATCTTCACGCGATAAGCGTCGGTTGAGTTGAACTCTTTCGAGAAGAAGATCGTCCTGAGCGTCTCGCGAATGTCGCCGTCAGTCTTCCTGAAAGTTTCCGCAGCGCGATCGACGAGTGCGGGCGGCGGATTATCAGCGACGAAGTGGCGCACCAGTTTGGTCGCAATAAACCTCGCCGTTGACGGGTGATGCGCGAGGATATCGAGCACCATCAAACCGTCTTTCATTCCACCGCCGGCCGGGATCTTGTGACCAAGAACCATCTTCTCGCCGTCGTCATGCGTGCGCATGTTGAAGAAGAAAGTTCCCGCAGTTCGCTGCATGGCGTCGCCCCGTCGTGCGTTGCGGCGCTCACCGTCGCCCGGCATGACCGCGGCCACTGCTGCCGCACCACCGCGCGGCTGGAAGATGGTCCAACCCGTAAAACAACGCGCCACTTCCTGCACGTCTTTCTGCGTGTAACCGCCATCGACGCCGAGCGTGTGCAGTTCCATCAACTCGCGCGCGTAGTTCTCGTTGATGCCGCGTCGTTGTTGCTGTGGTCTAACACGACCGGCGTTGGCGTCAGGACTAACGCTCTGAAAGTTGTCGAGGTAAAACAACATCGCCGGACTCTTCGCGGTCGCTTCGAGTAACTGCGAAAACTTCGCCATGGCAAAGGGGCGAATCGTGTCGCGATCGTACGAAGTGAGCAACCAACGATCGGCGCCTTTATTGGCGAAGACGTTGAAGTGGTTGGTCCAGAAATCGACCATCACTTCCTGGAGCTGTCGTTCACTGTACACCGCGCGCAGGATTCTCGACGCCTGCAACTCGCTGATGATTCGTTGCGGCCGTTGCAATCCGTTTTCGCGATAATACTTCTCGATCGCCTCGCGATATTTTTCGTTTTCGAGTGGATTGGCAGGCGGTTGCGTCTGATTATTCTTCGGAGCTTCAGGACCACTCATCGCCTCGTCTCCGGGCTTTGCATTCGCGCCGCCTTTGACACGATTCTCACGCGCTTCGGCGAGGTTTTCAGGCAATACTCCACGAGCCTGAAGCTGGCGCAGCAGTTGTCCGGGCTGCGGATACTTTCCGTAAAGCTCGGCCGTGGTCATGTTGAGCGTCGATAAATCCGCGAGTTTGCTCTCGGCCACTGAATCGTTGATCTTCTCGGGATTCAGCTGCTGGTTTATGTAGTTTTCCAGCCCCATCGCCTTCACTCGTTCCACGTCGCCCGGGCGCGCGCCGAAACCAAGCCGGTTGAGCACATGCAGGATGCGCTGCTGCTCGGTCAACGGTCGAGGCTTCTGAGCGAAGACCATCGGCTGTGTCAACAAGATGAGTAGTATTAAAGCAACTATCTTTTTCATGATCCGTTAGACGCGCCCCTCAGCCGGTTGGCCGAAAAAATCCGCGTAATCCATGTTTACCTATTTCTTGCCTGCGGGTGGGGATACGCGACCGGGCTGCGGTTTCCATCCTTGTCAATCGACCTTACGCCGAAGAAATAGTTGTCTTTGGACATTCCCTTCATCGTGAAACTCGTGACGTTGCCTACCGCTTTCGAATTGGTCCACACCGGCGACGTCGTATCACGCCAGACGATTTCGTAACCCGCCAGATCGGGTTCCTTATTCGCGTCCCAACGCAGATCCGTATCGTTAGACAACCGCGCCGCCAGAATGGTTACACCCTTTGGTCTCGAGGGCGCCCAGGCAAGCGCCGCCAGCGAAGCCGCATTCACGCGCGCCACATTCGCCACGTATGCGAAATCGACAAACTCCGGCAGATCGCCAAACTGCACGCCATTCTCGACGCGAACGTTTTGATGCTGGTGACGAAACTCTTCGTTCACTTCCGTGAACCTGACGGCCGGATACCCACGCTCGAGAAACGGAATGTGATCGCCGCCACGTCCGTATCGATCGCGCCGGTAGATGAGCATCACTTTAAACTGCGGCACGAAGCTGTCGCCGATCTCTTTGATGAAGCGCGCGAGCTGTCGGGACGCGGAGTCGTTCTCTCCACCAACGCTGCGTCTCGTAGTCGCTTCCGCTTCCGTTTCATTTGACGGCACGCCTTCGGAAAACACACGCACGTGGCCGCGGTCGCGCACGCCATTGCCACCGAGCGTGTTGCCGACGATGTCATTGGTAAACATCGCATCGACGTTCCAGTTCTTCTTCTTTGCTTCTTCGGCGAAATGTGTCGAACCGAGCAGACCTTGTTCTTCACCAGCCACCGCCATGAAAACAATCGTGGCGTCAAACTCATACTTCGCCATCACGCGGGCCATCTCGAGCACCGCGGCTGTTCCGGACGCGTCGTCATTCGCACCTGGCGCGTCGCACTTTCCATCAGTCGGACTGCCGCACATCGAATCGTAGTGACCACTGACAACGTAGATTCGATCGGTAGCTTCGGGTTGCGAGCCTTTTATCATGGCGACGACGTTCGTAATGATCGTCGGTTGCGGAACACGCGTGGCTTTTTGTTGCTCGTAAGACTGTTTCTCAACGGTCATGCGACCCTGCGACGCTTCAGCAGCTTTTAGAAACTCCGCGTAGAGCCAGTCACGCGCGGCGCCGATACCGCGTTTTGGATCGTTCTGCTCTGACAACGTGCTGCGCGTGCCGAATGAAACGAGCTTGCGGATTGTGGCTTCGATGTTGCGCGCGTCGATCTCGCGCACGATGTTGCCGATCGCGCGATTACGCGCGGGCGCGGATCGGCGTGCGGGTTGGGCCAGGACCGCGCAGTTTACGGCCATCAAAATAATCAACAGGCTGGGAAGTTTCATAGTGAGGTAACTTTAACACACGGATCTGTGTTACCGGATGCGGTAGGCGCGGCCCTTCCAGACGACGACGACTTCGCCGTCAAGTTGTTCGGCAATCGTTTTGATCCCGGGCTCGTCGGCAATCAAAGCGCGGTAGTGTTCGGAGCCGCGAGTGAGGTTCGTCGTGACGCGCACGGAGCTGTAAGCGGTGTCGATCCAACTGTTCCCCTGCTTGCGAAATTGGCGACCGGCGACGGTCCTGGTCTCGCTTGCATCATTCTTCTTGTCTTTTTCCACTGTGTCGTCATCGCGTGGGGCCCTGGACCTATTCGCAACACCTGACTGCAATGAGACTACGCCCAGAGACTGAGCCTTGCCTGCGGCAATATCGGATCGTGCCTTAGCCATCTCCGCCTCCGTGCTTTTGCGATCCTCGACTTTGGCTGCTTCGTCAGTCTTCTCTGCCGGAGGCTCATTCGCGTATCGACCCTGCGGCGTTTCCGCGCGCGCTTCGGCTTCAGCCGGACGCTTGCTCTCATCAGTGGACGCCGAGGGCTTCGGCGCCGGAGCCGTGGCTTCACTGACGACGGGTTGCTGCTCTTCCTTCTTTGCAATTGCGTCTCGCGGAGTCTCGCCGAATACACTGCCTGTTGCCGGAGCCTCCGGCACGGCAGCGGCAGGTTGATTTGCAGACGGACCGCTGCTTTGTGCGGGCTTGCCGGCGACTGCCTGCTCCTTCGACTGATTGGTCAACTCTTTCGTTGGCTGCACCGGCTCCGGTGTAGCCGTGGTGGTGATGCTTGTAGATGCCGGCGCTTCCACATTTTGCGCAATCGGAGCTTCTTCACTCTTCTTCTGCCGGAAAACAAAAAGACCAACCGCCGCAACGAGGATCAAACCGAGCGCTGGTACTGCATATCGCAACACCATCGGCGAAAACAGACTCGCCAAAAACTTTCTCAGTCCCGAAGGTTCCACAGCCCTCGCAATCTGAACAGCGGGAACGACACCTGCGGACGAGCTCAGTTGCACGATCAGTTCGCGACAACGCGTACACTCAGCCAGGTGTTCCGTGTAACGCGCGCGTGCGGCCGCGGGCACAACATTCTCTGCATACGCACTCAGCTCGTCAGCATCGAGATGATCCACGTCGCCATTGCCATCAGATATAGATGTCTCGGGACGCCGGCCGAGCCGCCGCAACAACAGATCCATCTCGTTGTTTGTTTCCTGTTTCATTCCCTTGTTAGAACGTACGTGCCGCCCATACCTTGCAGTCAAATTTGTGCTATGTCCAAATGCTGCGCCACTTCGGCAAACGACTTCTCCGTCTCCATTTGTGTCCAACCGCGTTCATCAATCAGGATCTTTGCGACTCGCTTGCGCAGGTCGGTTTGAACCCGCGTCAAACGGCGGCTCGCAGTTGCTTCGTGGACACCGAGCACCGCGCCCGCCTCACGCAATCGCAGGTTATCGAAATAATAAAGTTTAACGAGCAGGCGATCTTCGGCTGCGAGTTCCTGAATGGCCTTGTTCAGCGCCTGCTGCATGTCAGCCTGTGCAAAACGATTCGACATCGACTCTTCCGGAGTCGGAATGCCGGAGAATACTTCGCCAACACTCGCTTCATGCGCGAGCCGGTCGAGATCCGTGTCCTCTTCTGTTTGTACGAGTCGCGACTGTTTACGAAATGTATCAACGGCGAGTTGGCCCACTACGGCGCGCAACCAGCCCGCGAGCGACCCGCGACCCGAGTAATAAGCCAGTTTGCCGGCGGGCGCGCCGTCTTTGCGCGTGCGCAATCCGTAAAGCTCGGCCCAGATCGACTGGGCCAGGTCTTCGGCCGCGTCCTCGTTACTACTGGCTGAACGCGCGGCGGAGCGAACCGTTGCCGTGAATCGTTCGACCAGATCGTTCCAGGCGTTCTCATCGCCACGCTCGCAAGCGATAATCAAACAGAGATCGTCAGCCTGCAATTCGTCGATGAACTTCGCGACCTCGGCTTCAGAGACCTGCGGATCGTCTCGCAGCAGATACTTATCGATCGCCGCCGAAATCCTTGGCGCCAGATGCTCCCGAGCAAGCGAACGATTGTCGCTCGTACGCGCCAGCAACCGTTGGGCGCCGTCGTTCAAAACCTTCTGCATTTGGCGGCTACTCGACTCCACGAGACGTTAATCCTATCATTCTCAACAGCCGTTTGATGCACAATCCCATGCTGCGCGTCACTGAGATATTTCGCTCGATTCAGGGAGAATCAACTCATGCCGGTCGCCCTTGTACCTTTGTGCGGCTGACGGGTTGCCCGATGCGCTGCGTCTGGTGCGACAGCGAGTACACCTTTACGGGCGGCGAACACTATTCAATGGAGAGCATTCTGAACCAGGTAAGAGCCTTTGGCTGCAAGCTGGTCGAAGTGACCGGCGGCGAACCGCTCGCCCAAAAGAAGGCGTTTACGTTGATCGAGCGTCTCTGTGATGAAGGTTATGAAGTGCTCATCGAAACCGGCGGTTATGTTTCCACGGCGGGTCTTGATCCGCGCGCAAAAGTGATACTCGATATCAAGTGTCCCGCCTCCGGCGAAGAGCCGAGAAACGACTGGTCAAATCTCGAACGGCTGCGTGCTGATAAAGACGAAGTAAAGTTTGTCATCGCTGATGAAAACGATTGGTTCTACGCGAAGAACGTGATCGAGAAATACGACCTGGAAAATCGCTCACATGCGGTCCTGATCTCCCCGGCGTGGGGCATGGTCGATCTACAACAACTGGCGAACTGGATTGCCGACAGTGGTCTGAAAGTGCGCATGCAGTTGCAACTGCACAAGTATATCTGGGGTCCGGAAGTTAAGGGGGTTTGATGGGCGGCTCTGAAGAAGTGGCCACTGAAGTGCTCGCCGTCGAAGAGACAGTTGGACCACAACTCGCGATCTGTCTCGTCTCGGGCGGCATGGACTCGTGCGTCACCGCCGCAATCGCTAACGTAGAGAACGACGAACTCGCGTTTCTGCACGTCTCTTACGGCCAACGCACCGAGAGACGCGAACGCGAAGCCTTCGAGGCGCTGGCAGATCACTACAAGGTCAAGTCGCGGCTCGTCATTTCTTTGGAGCACTTAGCGCGGATCGGTGGTTCGTCGTTAACGGATCACAACATTCCAGTCACGACAGCAAATCTTTCAGCCGCAGGAATTCCGTCGAGTTACGTTCCTTTTAGAAATGCTCATCTGCTGTCGGCCGCAGTGAGCTGGGGTGAAGTGATCAAAGCCACGACGATCTACATCGGCGCGGTGGCGGAGGATTCGTCGGGCTATCCGGATTGTCGTCCGGAGTTTTACGAAGCGTTTCAGCAGGTGCTGGACATCGGCACCAAACCGGAAACGCACATCGAGATCCGAACGCCGGTCATCGCTATGCGGAAGTCTGAGATTGTACAAACCGGCCTGGCGCTGGGCGCGCCTTTACAGTTGACCTGGTCGTGTTACGAGGAATCGGAATCGGCCTGCGGAAAGTGCGATTCCTGTGCTCTGCGTTTGCGCGCGTTTCGTGAGGCGGGCGCCCGCGATCCCATCCCCTACATGCTTGACAGTAGTCGTTTTGCTTATTAAGTTTACGGTACTTTCGCAGGCAATATTATTACAACCAGTGATTAGTGTGGGCGCATCGTACGAACGATTTGGTCCGCACACGATGGAGGAATCTTCAGATGATTAGCAAATACTTTTACGGAGCGCTTGCAGTCGCGGTGCTAATTGCGTCAGCTTCTCTGACGACGTTTGCGCAGGTCGGCGAACTCCGCGGTCACGTTTGGATGCAGCAGGCAGACGGTCAAAAGGTTCCCCTCGCTGATGCCCAAATCGACGTCTTCCGCACCGACATAACGGCCAAGTACCAGACCAAAACAAACAAGAAAGGCGAGTTTGTATTTGCCGGGCTGCCGTTCACCGGCACGTATGCTGTTGCCGCCAGCCATCCTACTGCCGCCCCACAGTTTGTTCCGGGTGTGAAAGCCGGACGTGAGGTTCCGTGCGAGATTACAGTCACTCCGGGCAACGGCAAGCGACTCACATACGAAGACATCAAGGCCGCGGGCGGCACAACACCGACTCCAGCCGGGGCAGCACCCGCTGCTCCGAGCGCGGCAGACAAAGCCAAGATGGAAGAGCTGCGGAAGAAAAACGAGGAGATCGAAGCCGGCAACAAGAAGATCACCGAGACAAATGAAATCATCTCGCGCACTTTCAAAGCCGGAAATGAAGCGCTGGGCGCAGCCTCTACAGCAAGCAAAGCAAAGAACTCCAGCGAAGCAATTCAGAAGTACACAGCGGCCGTCACTTCATATGACGAAGGTCTGGCAGCCGACCCCGAACAACCGGCGATTCTGACCAATAAAGCGGTCGCCTTGAAGGGACGCGGCGTCGAACGTTTTAACGCTGCCATCACTTCAAAGGACATGGACGAAGCTGCTAAGAGCGCTGCTCTACAAGCAGCGAAAGACGACTTCAAAGCTGCTGCGGAAGCTTCCGGTAAAGCTACGGCAATGCTCAAGGCGCAAGCTGCGCCGACTGATCCTGCCGACGTGCAGCGTTACAATGCCAACAAGTATGCCGCCTTCCTGACTCACGCTGAATCGATGCGGCTGTTCGTTACCAAGGCGGATCAAACCCAGGTTGACGCGGGACTGACGGCTTACAAAGACTACATTTCAGTCGAGACGGATGCGGCTAAGAAAGCCAAGGCCCAGCTCGACGTGGCACAGATGCTGCTCGACGCCGGCGCTGCAGACAAGGCTTTGACTGAATTCAAGTCAATCCTGGCGACTACGCCTGACAGTCCCGAAGCAAACCTCGGCGCGGGATTAGCGGTCTATGCGACTGGCGATAAGGCTAAGTTTCAGGAAGCGGCCAACTTCCTCCAACGGTTCGTAGAGGTCGCACCGGACTCCAATCCGATGAAGAATGATGCGAAGGCGATTTTGGCGGAGTTGAAGAACACGGAAAACGTGACTCCTGAGAAATCAGGCCGACCACCCCGCAAGCGCCCATAGAGCTAAAAACAACTTTCACGCAAAGACGCAAAGCAGGACGCAAAGACGCAAAAAGAAGTAGCGCCTTTGCGTCCTCTTTCCGTCCTTTGCGTGGCATTCTTTCTGTTAATTTCCCTACGATTTTCACTGGAAAACCTACCTTGACACTCATTATGTTAAATCAGTACTATGTTTGTACAACGATGTTGGCGCCATCGTTGCGATAAGGTTCATGCCCTCGTGCGCCGCATCGGCGCCACAATCCACCTGAGTCTTCAATGTCAGCGAAACTAGGCGAAATACTCGTTCGCGAAAATCTTATTAGCCCTCAACACTTGAGAGAGGCACTCGACTACCAGCGTGAACATGGTGGCCGGCTCGGCTTCAATCTCGTGAAACTCGGGCTCATCAGTGACGATATGATCACCGCCGTGCTGTCGAGGCAGTACGGCATTCCGTCCGTTAATCTCGAACTCTTCAATATCGATCCCGCCGTTATCGGCCTCATCCCTCAGGAAGTCGCCCAAAAACACTCCGTCCTGCCGCTCTCGCGCGTCGGCGCCACGCTCACGCTCGCTATGGTCGATCCCACCAACGTATTCGCACTCGACGACGTGAAGTTCATGACCGGATTGAACGTCGAACCGGTGGTCGTCGCGGAAGGCAGCGTGCAACAGGCGATCGCGAAGTACTACGGCAGCTCACGCGAAATCGAACTTGCCTCAGCTACGGTCGAAGAAGTCAGCTCCCTGCCCACTGCGAATAGCAACGGAGCTATCACTCACGCCGATCTCGTCTCCCTCGACAGCATCGACTTCGAGACTGGCCAGACTGAAGACGTCGAAGTAGTTGAAGACAACGAAGAGATCGATCTCTCCACGCTCTCGAAGATGAGCGAAGACGCACCCGTCGTGCGTCTCGTCAACGTGCTGCTGGTTGACTCGCTGCGTCGCGGCGCTTCCGACATTCACGTCGAACCGTACGAGAAAGAGCTGCGCATCAGGTTTCGTATCGACGGTGTGCTTTACGACGTGATGCACCCGCCATTGAAGCTTCGCGATGCTTTGATCTCGCGCATCAAGATCATGTCGAAGCTCGACATCTCCGAGAAGCGCCTGCCACAGGACGGCCGCATCAAGATCAAAGTGAAGGTCGACTCGCGTTCACGCGAGCTCGACTTTCGCGTTTCTACTCTCCCCACTTTGTTTGGCGAAAAAGTCGTGCTCCGCTTGCTGGACAAACAGAACCTCATGCTCGACATGACCAAGCTCGGTTTTGAGCCGGAGTCGCTCACGAAGTTCAAACGGAATATTTCGAAGCCGTACGGGATGGTGCTGGTAACTGGTCCAACAGGAAGCGGTAAGACAAACACGCTCTATTCCGCGCTCCAGTCGCTGAACACGGTCGATACCAACATCATGACCGCGGAAGATCCGGTGGAGTTCAACCTTCCCGGCATCAACCAGGTGCAGATGAAGGAACAGATCGGCTTGAACTTCGCGGCCGCGTTGCGTTCGTTCCTGCGCCAGGATCCCAACATCATTCTGGTCGGTGAAATTCGTGACTTCGAAACTGCTGAAATCGCCATCAAAGCCGCTCTCACTGGTCACCTCGTTCTCTCTACCCTCCACACGAACGATGCTCCCTCAACCATTTCCCGCCTTATGAACATGGGCATCGAACCTTTTCTTGTCGCCACCAGCGTAAACCTCATCCAGGCACAACGTCTGATTCGCCGTATCTGCAAGGATTGCAAACACGAACATCAAA
>JBKPJP010000036.1:0-4118 GCA_046730735.1 Acidobacteriota bacterium
CCCATTCTCCGTTGGGTGCCGCTTCAAACTCAAAATACCGTGCCGGATTCAACGGATCAGGCGCGATAAAGATCTCACATACGTCACGGTCCCAAAGCCCAAGCGTCTTCCGATCTGTCCTTGGATTGTCCGATACGATTAGCGGTTCGTGTTGTGCGCAAACGAAACGAACGTGCAGCGCCTCGTTAGACCAGCAGATTCGCGCTTCAGCATGACGCGCCGGCGGCGCCGGTTCTCCGGACCAGTAATGCTCGATCCTGATTGGCTGACAGGCTTGCCAGTCCGGTCGATCTACGTATGGAGCAACAATGTTCATTTCAAAGCGTTCAGACAATCGTCGATGAGCCGTTCCGGATCCTCGTTCGTGAAGATTCGCGGCGTCACGCCGCGCTTTCCAAAGTGTTGCAGCAGGTACTCGGTTTCGTCGGCGACACCGCCGGTGCCGGTCAAACAACCGATAACCTTTCCTTCATCGTGCGCGATCGTAAACTCATTCAGCGAACCCATCGCGCCCGCCACAAACAGCACCACATCACACGATCTCACGAGGACCACGTTTCGTCCCTTCAAGCCAAAACCTGTGTAGATCAAACTATCACAGGCATCGAGCGGCAACTTGTACATCTCGACGTGCTCGCGTTCGTTGCTGCCCGGCGAGATACCAATGTGAAAGCTACCCTCGTCGTGCGCAGTCTTCCCGACCACGTAAACGATGCCCGTAGTCGCGCCCGTCAAAAGGATGACGTCCTTCGTGGCAATCACTTTCGCGAGGCTCTCGGCCTTCGCGACGAGTGTATTGCCGGTCTCGAGCCTCGCGCTCTCGGAAGCAGCCGAGCCCATTACTCCGACTTTAATTCGCATACCTGATTAATCGTGCGCACCGAAGTGCGCTCCTCCCGGTCCCACCAACGCTGCGTCAGGAACCATACCAATCCCGGCGCAAGGAAAAGGATTCCGATGCCGACCGTCACGATTCGCGGCGAAATCTGAAGTCGATCGAGCAGTTCGCCGGTTACATAGTTAGATGCTGCCATGGTCAACGTCAACAAGGCCAACTCGGCCGCGAACACACGTCCGCGAAATTTATCTTCAACTGCGCGTTGCAGTATCACGGTCGAAAACACCCAGAGAATGCTACCGCCGCAATGTGCCACGCCGAGCACGACGAGTGCTAAAACAAAACTGGTCGCAGTTCCAAACAACATGTAACCGGCGCCGCCAAGCAGAAACGCGATTCCAATCGATACTTGCATGCGTTTGTTGCCTTCGCCGGAAATACGACGCGCTACGATCGGCCCGACTGCCGTGCCGATGCCGCGGGCAGCAAACAGCACGCCGATGCCGGCGGCCGCACTTCGTCCGACCGGGAAGATGCGTTCACCAAAGACCGCGAGCAGCGTCAGTATGCCGCCGCCGAGTCCCCATGCCGGTTTCACCAGCAGGACAGCCAGCACGCGCGGTCGATCTTTGACGTACCTGATGCCGTCGATCGTCTCAGTAATTCCAAGTAACCTGCCGAACGAAAGCTTTTGTCGCTCGCGTTTCCTGCGTTTCGGAACGCGGATGCTGGCAATCAACGCCGCCGATAGCACGTAGCTCGCAGCGTCGAGAACGAAGGCCGCATTGGTACCGAACGAACTGGTTATCAGACCGCCGATCGCTGCTCCGATCGTTAGCATCGCCGACCACGTGACCGACGAGATCGCGTTCGCAGCGACCAGTTCACGATCTTCCACAATCGATGGAATCGCGGCTGTCTTTGCGGGTTCGAAAAAGGTGGAGAGTCCGAGTTGTAAAACTGTCAGTACATAAATTATCCACAACTGATCCGCGCGACGCACAAAGAGAAAGCCGAGCACGACAACAGCGCGCAGGATGTCGGACACGATCATGATTCGTTGCCGGCTAAACCTGTCGGCAATCACGCCCGAGATTGGTCCGAAGAAAAAACTCGGCACAAACCGTGCAACGAGCAGCAAGCCGACGTCGCGACCCGACCCCGTGAGTTGGAGAATGATCGTGTAGAGCGCGATGGTATTGAACCAGTCGCCCATCTGGCTGACGACCTGCCCGAGCCAAAGCTGCCGGAAGCTGCGATTGCGTCGCAGCAGATCGATATAACCAACTTGTGTAGGGATCGCTTCCATGCTGATCTGCGTTCATCCGCGCAAGTCCGTGGCTCAGAGTAACCACGTTGACTTAATTTCTCAATCTGACCTGTCAGATTGGAATCACCTTCATCCAGTAATCACAAAATCGCGGTTTTTTGAGCGGCACACGAGTTGAGAAGAAGCATAGCGCGGCGCAGAGGCCAACTGGCTTCGCGGGCTCTCCGCACGGGGCCCGTAGCCGCAAAGTTCTTCTTGACACGCGATGAACCGCGAAACATCTCACCCAGCACGACAGCCCTCCCGACAAGGGCTGTCACTTGCCCGATTTGTCGGTGATAGAGCTGAGTTGCTCCCAGCTCTGTCACCGGCAGCCTCGTTGCGCCAATGGTGGCTCACTAATCAACTGTGGTTTTCGTGGTCGTTGCTTCTTATCCCGCTTGCACTCGAACTAATCTACGGCGCTCTTCTTCTGCCTTATCTAATTCCCGTTTCGATTCTCGCAACTTATCTGATTTATCGCGGCGCGCGCGCGCGTTTGCAATCCAAGACCAACGAGATCGAAGCACTGAGTCAACTGCACCTCGCAACTGCTGAAGCTTTAGCAACAGCGATCGATGCCAAAGATCAAACAACGCATTGCCACGTTCGTCGCGTGCAGATCTATGCCGCCGGAATGGGCGAAGTGTTTGGTCTTTCAGCAAACGAGATTGCAGCACTAAAGGCAGGCGCACTGCTTCACGACATCGGCAAACTCGCCGTGCCGCCGCACATCCTGAACAAACCTGGACCACTGACACCGGCCGAATTCGAGAAGATGAAGATCCACACGGTTGTGGGCGCGCAGATTCTCGGCCGTGTGGATTTTCCTTATCCGGTCATTCCGATCGTCAGACATCATCACGAACAGTGGGACGGTCGCGGTTATCCGGACCGTCTGCGTGGCGAACAGATTCCCATCACGGCGCGCATCATTTCAGTGGTCGATTGTTTCGACTCGATTCGTGAGGATCGACCGTTCCGTCGCGGCATGACGATGGACGAAGCCACGGCGTTGCTGCTTCGCGGCTCCGGGATTCACTTCGATCCGGTAGTTGTCGAACAGTTTCTCAAGCACCTGCCACATTTCGATGAGCAGATCGCGGAGCTTGGACTCCAGCATCAACCTGCGAACTACTCGACCGAGCCGCCGATTCAACTGAGTACGGTTGACATTGCCCAAACACGCGAGCGCGGTTCCATCATCGCCTACGATCAGATCAAGAAAGCGCACCGTGAGGTTTATGCGCTTTACGAAATCGCGCGCACGTTTGGAACTTCGCTTGACGTCGCGCACACACTCGAGATCCTCGTCGACAAGGTAGGTCACGTGGTCCCATTCGACACTTGCTGTGTTTACATTTACGACGACAGCAAAGGTTATGCGACCGCGCGTCACGTAGTTGGCAAAAACGCGCAGAAACTGTCCACACGATGTATCGCGTTGGGTGAGGGCGTCACAGGCTTTGCACTCGCGAATCGCAGCTCGGTCAATCAACTTCATCCGAGTCTCGACTTCATCGACATCAATCCGGACGCGGGAATCAAGTATCGCTCGATGGCTGCATTGCCGTTGTTCAAAGACGATGTGCTGCTCGGCGCGTTGTCGGTCTACTCGAGTGACCTGGAACAATATACCGACGACCACATGCGTTTACTGGAAACGGTGACGCGGCTTGCTTCGGACGCGCTTGGCAATGCGATGCAGCATGCGGAAGCGGAGTCGAATGCGTTGACTGATCCGCTCACGGGATTGCCGAACGCGCGTTACCTCGCACTGCGATTCGAAGAAGAGGCCGCGCGTGCACGCCGCACTGACCGCACTTTCCAGGTCGTAATGCTTGATCTCGACGAGTTCAAGAAGGTAAACGATACTTACGGTCACAAGACCGGCGATAAGATGTTGCGTGAGGTGGCTCACCTGATCGAGGGCCAGTTACGTGAGTACGATTTTCTCGCGCGTTACGGTGG
>JBKPJP010000037.1:0-16847 GCA_046730735.1 Acidobacteriota bacterium
GGCTAAGTGATGGCATACGATGAAGAACAAGCAAGAAGGAGCCGAGTTGTAGTGGAGACACCAACCGAAAGACGTGAGGTTGTGAGTTCACAATCGGTGCGAACGCCGGACAACAGCGGCATTTCAGCAGGACTGGTCGGCGTACTTGTTGTGGTAGCTATCGCGTTGATAACAATGCTGGTCCTATTCTGGATGAGCAGTCAGCCGGCAACTGACAACGCCAATCTAGCGGCACAGCAGCCGCCGACGACTGTCGTGCAGCAACCAGCACCAGCTCAGCAACCTCCGGTAATCATTCAACAACCCGCGCCGGCGCCGGCAACACAGCCCGCACCGATCATCGTGACTCCACCGGCAGGTGGCACGACCGTGCCGGCCGAGAGCGCAAGCAGCACCGCCAACATGGATTCGACTGTCCAGGCGGCAGTCGACAAGAAGCTTGCGGACGATCCGGAAATCTCGGCGCTCGCCATTACAGCAACCGTGTTGAACGGGAAAGTGATGCTGATCGGAACGGTGAAGACAGAAGAGATGAAGACGCGGATCGAACGGATGGTCCGGCAGATTAAAGGCGTGAAGGATATCGATAACCAGATCAGTGTTATCGCTTAAGTAGTTAATTATGGGTGGGCGCGGATTCGATCCGCGTCCATCTGTGTGTTAACGACGTTTCAACCACGAGCTTCCCCGACTCACAGTTCAACACCAACCTGCGTTCATCTCCATTCTCAAATAATTCAACCGATTCGATTGGACCAGTGCTGGTATCATTTGCCTGATCTACGAAATCACGCAGCTCGTTTAATTCCGTGATCGCGAGTGCCTGTGGCACCAGACCCATCTCCATGTCGAGATAGATGTTCCAGATGAAGCCGATGTCGAGCAGTATGTAAGCAGTCTCGTCCCAGACGAAATGGCCCAGAGGCGTGGCTCCAATGACATGCGCAATCACGTGGTCCTGATGTGTATTCGTGTCGGCCGCAGTCCAGTTCATTCCTTGATCTCAAATTCCATCAAACTCTTCGACTTCACTGCTGCGATCGCCGCCGAGATAAGTGAGCCGGCGCCGCCGATCACCACCGACAAAGGCGCGCCAATAAACCCGGCTAGCACGCCAGCCTCTAACTCGCCAAGCTGTGGGCCACCCATGAAGAACATCATGTTGATCGACGTCATTCGCCCGCGCAGTTGATTCGGTGTGACGAGTTGTCGAATAGTTTGCCGCAACACTGTGCTAACCGTGTCAGCCGCACCGGTCACAGCAAGCATCAGTAACGAAAACCAGTAAACTCTTGAAGCGCCGAAAGCCGCCGTGGCCACACCGAAAACCGCGACTGAGTAAACCACGAGACGTCCTTGCCTGTGAAAAGTTCCGAGACGCGCCATCACTAACGCAGTCAGCACCGATCCAATCGCGGGCGCCGCTGCAAGAAACCCGTAACCTCGCGCGCCGACGTGCAATCGTTCCTGTGCAAAGATCGGCAACAGCAACGTCGCCGATGCGAAGAACGTCGCGGCAAAGTCGAGCGTCATCGTTTGCACGATGATTGGAGTGTGCCAGACGAACTTGAGCCCCTCTTTGAGCGCAGCGAAGCTCAGCGCATCTTTGCGTTCGATTTCCAATTCGGGTTTGCCGCTGGTTCGCATCGCAATCAACGCAGCGATCACTGCGAGGAACGAGAGCGCGTTGATCCCGTAGATGATCGCGGGGCCGCTTTCGGCCAGCATGAAGCCTGCGATCGCGGGGCCGGCAATGGTGGCGACGTTGAAGACGACGATTCCCAGACTGACCGCGTTGGGAAAGTCTTCGGGCGGAACTAGTGTCGGCATAAACGCCTGTCGCGCGGGGGTGTCGAACGCTTGCGCCGCCGCCGCGATTCCGCTCAGCACGTAGATGGGCCAAACACTCTCCAGGCCCGCGAGAGTGCCGGTAGTCAACAACGCCGCGGTCGCCAGCATGACGGTTTGCGTCACGACCATCAGGCGTTTTCGATCAATCGCGTCTGCGACCACGCCGCCCGCAAGTGAACAAAAGATGATCGGCAGACCGCGGAAGAGCCCGACGAGACCAAGTGCAAACGCCGATTTTGTCAGCAGGTAAACGTGCCAGTTGATCGCGACAAACTGCATCTGCGATCCGGTGACGGACACAATCTGACCCATCCAAAGAAGTCGAAAATCGCGGTGACGTAAAGCAGCAAATGCGGAATGGTTGGGAGAACTCACGTATCGCCGTACGACTCATTTAACTTGCGGAAATGGTAGGCCATCGCGGCATGTCGCAGCAACTCGACCATACGATCGTGATGTGTGCGCGCTGCTCGAATGAAGAAACGCCAGAACTCGCGTCGCTCAGCGTCGAGCACACCTAACTTAAACGCGACGCGCAGAAATGCCATCAACGCCTTGAAGCCGTGATACTGGTGCGCTTCCGGGAAGTCTTGCGGCACACGCTGCAACGAATCGAGCGCGCGGCGATAGTATTCGCTCGGCTTGTAGATCGTCCGCATGATCCGTTGATAACCAGTAATCAATGTGTCGACGTCCATCTTGGGAATGAAGTTGACGGTGGCGATGGTGTTGTTGCCGGTAGCATCGGCGCCGAGCAGTCGCCCTTCTCGTTCGAGACGTTTCCACAGTTGCGTGTCGGGCAGTGCGTTCAGCATTCCGACCATGGCCATGGGAATTGCGCTCTCGCGAATAAACTCGATCTGACGTTCGAAGATGTCTTCCGGATCGTTGTCGAAGCCGACTATGAAACCGGCCATCACTTCCATACCGTGATTCTGAATCTTCCGCACTGACTCGAGCAGGTTGCCGCGGTTCTGCGGTTTTTGGGCTTCTTTCAGACTCTCTTCGACCGGCGTTTCGATCCCGAGAAAGACACGGCGAAATCCGGCGTCTTTCATCGCGGTCAGTAAGTCGGCATCGTCGGCGAGATTCACGCTTGCTTCAGTCAGTAATGAAAACGGAAAGCTGTTCTTCTTCTGCCACTCGATCACTTCGGGCAGAAGCAGGCGAACGTTCTTCTTGTTGCCGATGAAATTGTCGTCGACGATGAACAGTGGTCCGCGCCAGCCTAATTGTTTCAAGGCGTCGAACTCGGCGAGTATCTGTTGATTACTCTTGGTCCGAGGCACGCGTCCATAGATCTCGATGATGTCGCAAAACTCGCATGAAAATGGACAGCCGCGTGAATACTGTAACGACATGCAACTGTATCTCTTGAGATTTGCGAGACCAAAATCCGGCACCGGTGAGAGCGCTAACGGTGGTCGTTCGGGAGCTTTGTAAGTGCGTTTAGCCTGTCCGAGCTGGAGGTCCTTAAAAAACTGCGGCAGCGTTGTTTCTGCTTCGCCCTGGAAAATGTGATCGGCGTCTGGTAGTTCCTCGATGGTGCTGGTAACGTATGGACCACCGAGTACGATCACCTTGCCGCGTTGTTTACAACGTTGGACCACTTCATGAAGCGACTCTTTTTGAGCGAGCATGCCGGTGATAAAGACCATGTCGGCCCACTCGATATGCGAATCTTTCAGTCGCTCGATGTTCAAGTCAACCAGCCGCCGTTCGCACTCACGCGGCAAAAGACTGGAAACGGTCAATAGACTAAGGGGAGGAAACACACTGCGCTTACCTTCAAACGGCAGCGCATAACGAAAACTCCAGTACGTTTCCTGAAACTCGGGGTTAACCAACAAAACTCGCATTGCGTCTCCTCCCAGATTTGGGCGCACTTCTACATTCCGACAAACGAACATTGGCGATCGGGGCGAATGGGGATATCTGATGTTAGCTCGAATCTGATTTCTGCGGGTAATAATTCTGTAAAAATACACTAATAAACATCGTTGTGGAAATACGCAGCATCCAACCTGTCTCTTCGATAAGGGTTGTGCTATAAAATCGCCTACTCAACTCGGCCCGAAACCAACGAAAGGTATACCGCACTATGAAAACACGACTTTCACGCGCTCTTGCCACTCTTCTAATCGTACTGTTCTCCCTATCGCCAGTTTGGGCTACCTGCGGTGGTGGCGGTGGCGGCGGAACGGGTGGCGTAGGAGGCGGCGGCAGAAGTGAAGGACCAGCACCCGCCGTTTACAAGGTGCCGTGGAAGCTCTACGAACCGAGAACCGTACCCAACAAAGGTCTTGTTTTGTATTGGTTTCCGGCCAGTAACAACGAAATCAAGAACTCGAGCCTGCTGGGGTCACGACTATTAACTCTCTACTCCGCTCAATGCGTCGCGATGACTGTCGCTGACGCGAAGACGCCTGAACTGCAACCGATTATTGGTGATTCGGCAGTGCCGGTAGCGGTATTGGCAAGTGCGGATGGTTCGCCGATCAAGAAAGTGGAAAACACTGGCGGCAAACTCAAGGTCGAGTTGGTCGAGAAAATCGTCGAGGCTGAAATGAAACAGCGCGAAACGGCGCTGGACACCTCTTTGAAAACGGCGAAAGAAAAAGCGAAAGCTGGTGACAACGATGGCGCGATTGCCCTTCTGAAACCCGTCGCCGAAGAAAGGTGCTTGTTTCCGAAAAAGGCGAAGGACGCGGCGAAAGAGTTGAAGAAACTCGGTGTTGAAGAAGTCGGCAGCATTCCTGAGTCGCCGATCCTCGATCGCGTGCAGAGTGCGAAGATCGAAGCCGTGATGCGCCAGGGACTGCGCGCTGAGATTGCTGAACGCTACGTCGCGGCTGAACGTCTCTACCAGCGAGCTCACCGGATGGATCCGGCCGATCCGACGCCGCTGCGTTACCTCGGTGAAGTTTATCGACATCACACCGGCGAGTGGGACAAAGCTCGCGCGACTTTCAACACGATTCTTGACATGCCGGCGGACGCTATCGCGCGTGCCGTTGCTCTGCACGGGCTCGGCAAGATGACGATTCATGATGGCGAGTTTAAGAAGGGACTGTCGTTGATGGAGCAGTCAGTCGCGGAATTTCCGCTTGCACTGGCCTATCGCAACCTCGCAGTCTATTGGAACTCTGAAGGCGATCTGGTCCAGGCCAATGCTTATACTCAAAAGGCGCTCGCACTCGATCCGAAAGATCCATACAACCTCGTGTTTGCGGCAGTCTTCATGGCCGCTTCGGGTCATGGCGATGAGGCGTTGAAGATCGCGCAGAAGAATCGCAATCTCTTGCCGGCGTCGTACAACCTGGCGGCGATCTACGCTCAAACTGGTCATCGCCGTGAAGCACTCGCGCTCCTGCAACGTCACTTCTTCAGTTACGAACGTTATCAAGCGGTGCGCGCGAAGGAGATGATGGAGGCGCGCGTGGATGCGGTGTTTGATTCACTGCGCCAGGATTCGGAGTTCCTGGCACTTACCAGCGGCGCCGACGGCAAGCTTCAGATGCCGATGCGAAACATGACCGGCTCGTCAAATCGAGAGTAATTGTAACCAGCCGCGGAGATCCGTGGCGAAAATCAACCACACTTGGCCCAATATCGTATCTGGCAAGTCATCGCAGCTTCCGCGGTCGGCACCATGATCGAATGGTACGACTTCTATATCTTCGGAAGTCTCGCGGTAATTATCTCGCCACTCTTCTACCCCGAAGGTAACGACACGTTGGCCTTAATCGCCTACTTGTCGACCTTCGCGGTCGGGTTTGTAGTCCGTCCCTTCGGCGCACTTTTCTTTGGTCGCATCGGCGATCTCGTCGGACGAAAGTATGCGTTTCTCGTGACGCTGCTCATCATGGGTGGCGCCACGGCCGCGATCGGTTTCCTGCCCACGTATGCCACGATCGGAATCGCGGCGCCGATAATTCTGTTGCTGATTCGTGTGCTTCAGGGACTCGCGCTCGGTGGTGAGTATGGCGGCGCGGCCGTTTACGTCGCGGAGCATGTGCCGGACGAGAAGCGAGGTTTCTACACGAGTTTCATTCAGATCACCGCGACTCTCGGGCTGTTCGCCTCGTTGCTGGTCAGTATTCTGGTCCAGAACGCGATGACGCCGCAGGCATTCAGTGCGTGGGGCTGGCGCGTGCCCTTCATCATTTCGATCTTTCTCGTCGGCATCTCACTCTACATTCGCCTGCGCATGAAAGAGTCGCCCATCTTCAGCCAAATCAAAGGTGCGGGTATGACTTCGAGCCGGCCCCTGGTCGAGGCGTTTACGCATTGGGAGAATCTGAAGCGGGTCTTGATTTCGCTGTTCGGCGCAACGGCGGGTCAGGGTGTGGTCTGGTACACAGGTCAGTTTTATGCGCTCTTCTATTTGCAGACTGTATTGAAGGTCAACGCTCGCTCGGCGCAATACATCATCGCGATCGCGCTGTTGATGGCGATGCCGCTGTTTGTGTTCATGGGTGCACTCTCGGATCGCATCGGACGCAAGTGGATCATGATGCTTGGCTGTTTGCTTGCCGCGATCTCTTACTTTCCGATCTATCACGCGATGCAACGTGCGGTGGGGTCGAACGTTGTGACTGCGGTCTCGAAACCAAATCCGGTTACAGGCGCCGTCAGTCTCATCCCGCAGACAGAAGTAAACGGACAGTTACAGGCAGCGAAAGAAGCGCTGCCTTATGTGGACTTCTCAACGCTGCTCAGTTCTCCGATCGCGTGGAAGTTGATTCTACTCGTCTTTATTCAGGTGTTCTTCGTGACGATGGTTTATGGGCCAATCGCGGCTTACCTGGTAGAGGCGTTTCCGGCAAAGATCCGCTATACGTCGCTATCACTGCCGTATCACATCGGCAACGGTGTCTTCGGCGGCCTGCTCCCGGTCATAGGGTTGTCGGTCGTCAGTAAAACCGGAAACATTTACGCGGGACTTTATTACCCGATCGTCGTAGCGTCCCTGACATTTATTGTGGGCTCGTTGCTGCTAAAAGAAACGAAGCACACCTTGATCTGGGACGAAGTTAGCCACAGATGACACGGATTTATTTTTGACGATAGACCACGCCGTTCTTCATCACGAACACAACTTTCTGCATGTTCTCGATGTTCGCGAGCGGGTCGCCGGAGACGGCGACGATGTCGGCCCACTTGCCGTTCGTTAATGATCCCAGGTGTTTGTCCCAGCCTAATAGTTTCGCGCCGCTGAGCGTGCCGGCGACGATTGAGTCCATGTTGCTCATGCCGCCCCATTGGACCATCAACACAAACTCGTGCGCGTTTGATCCATGAGGAACGACTCCGGCGTCAGTTCCTAACGCGATCAGCACCTTGTTTGCCACTGCCAGTTTGATCGCATGACGAGCAGCCGCTGCTGCTGCCAGCGCCTTCTCAGCACGCAGGCCTTTCAACACGCCACTCTTTGCTGCCTTTTCAACCGCTTCGGATGCTGACAACGTCGGCACGAGGAAAGTTCCGCGCTCTTTCATCAGCCGTGCGCCTTCGTCGTCGAGGAACGAACCATGCTCGATCGACGACACGCCCGCACGCACCGCTATCTTTATCCCTTCAGTGCCATGAGCGTGCGCGGCCACTTTTCGTTCCAGCTTGTTCGCCTCATCGACCATCGCCTTTAGTTCTTCGTAGGTGTACTGAGTCGCGCCGACCGCATCACCTTCAGACAACACGCCCCCAGTAGCACACGTCTTGATCACATCCGCGCCATACTTGATCTGATAGCGAACCGCAGCGCGAACCTGATCTGGTCCATCGGCGACGCCCTCTTCGATGCCCGGATCGAAGAGTCCCGGTCGAAAACCATTCTCATCGCAGTGACCGCCGCGCATTCCAAGCGCGTGTCCCGCGCTCATCATTCGTGGTCCGGGAGTCCAACCTTCGTCGATGGCTTTTCGTAAAGCCATGTCGTCAAACTTGCCGGACGCACCCACGTTGCGCACGCTCGTGAACCCGGCCATCAGAGTGGATCGCGCATGTTCCACGCTGATGATCGCGGCAAACGATTCAAAGTCTCTCACGCCCGCATTGTCGCCGGCAGGATCGCCAAGCACGCGTCCGATTAAATGCGTATGCGCGTCGATGAATCCCGGCATTAGTGTTACATCGCCGAGATCGATCACTTTCGCGTTTGCGGGAACGCGCACTGAGCCTGCTGGACCAACCGCGGTGATCGTGTTGTCAGTAACTACGACGACCGCGTTGTTGATCGGCGCAGCTCCGGTTCCATCAATCAGGCGGGCGGCTTTTAGGACAACTACGCCTTTCCCCACCGGTGCTTCAGGTGTGATACGCGGAGTCTGCGATAACAGTACGGGCGCAAATAGACAGAGACAGAGTATGGAGCCGAGCAGTTTGTATAGTTTCAAGATTGATCCTCAGCAGGAAATCGGAATTGATGTCCCAAACGCTCCATTGACGTAAGCAAGAAATGCCTGCGCCGAAATCGTATCGAGACGATAGACAACGTTTGTTGATCGACAGACAGAGTCGCCGGTAATAGTGATCGAAACGATCAATTGTTGTCCGTTCACCGTGAGAAAGTTTGGACCACCTGAGTCTCCAAAACACGTGCCTCCATTTCCGGTGGACGCATTTTGCGATAGACGCAGGTACCCTCCGTTAAGTGAATTGAAACTCGAGAAAGAGAACATGCGCGGAATCGGATTCAGATCCTGAAAGAACGGGACGCCACCGCCCACTACGCGATTCTGAAGTCCATACCCGGCATTCGTGAACACTGCGGTTTTCAATCCGTTCTGCGCTACAAGCCGGTCCAACAACCCGCACGATGGCAGTGTTGCCGGTGTAACGCCGCGGACATTCTTCGCCAGAATCAACACCGCGATATCTCCCGAATCACTCTGGCTCTGGTTGTAATTGGGATTGCTAACCACGTGGGCTACCGGTATTAGGTCAGTCGAGTTGCTCGTGAGCTCGCCAAAAGGTATCGACTGGTCCAGACTGACGTAAGCAACATCACCTTCCGGCGCCAATTCCTGCGTGTAATAAACTGTGCAGTGACTCGCCGTCAGAAAGACGTTCGGGGCGATCAATGTGCCCGAGCAGATCGGAAAGATTTGTCCGTTGGATGATTTGACAATGAAAGCTCCCGTGTTGCGAAAGGTGTTGTTTGAATCCACGAAGCCGTAAGTAATCGCTGAACTTTGCGGGGCTAACAAAAGGGTCGCGCAGATCAAGCTGACCGTTATGGCAAATAGGCAGGCCACTCGTTTCATTTTGGATGTCTCCTCGGTTGTATGTGGAACGTCAGGGCCGGGGCCGGGAGGATTCTACAACCGGAGAGTAGGCGCCTCAAAGAGCAGTGCTGGCCGCCACCATGAGTGTGCCCACGATCAACGTCGCGGTCAGGATAAAGCCAACGATTCGGCGAAACTGTTTCTTGCTCATAACCACCTCCTCGTACTGATATGATTGCGAACCTCATGCCCAACACATGAATCTCGTAGTGTGATAGATTTACGTCTTTCTTGCGGCTTTATTGCCTATGAAAATCAACCGTCGCGAATTCAACTACGGACTCGCTGTTGCACTGGGCTCGATCTCGTTCAGCGGTTTGTCTCCACAATCGAGGCTCCGCGTCAACGGTAAGCGGATCATGGACCACATTCTCGCCCTGGCCGAGTTTGGCAAAAACCCGCAGGGCGGCGTCAGCCGTGTGGCGTACAGTGATGCTGACAAACAAGGACGTGAGTACGTACTCGGTCTCCTGCGTGCTGCGAAACTCGATGTCTCAATTGACGCGGCGGGTAATTTGATTGGCCGTCGAGCAGGAAGCGTCAGCGGTCTGTTGCCGCTACTGATCGGATCGCACGTTGACTCGGTTCCTGAGGGTGGAAACTACGACGGCGTAGTCGGATCGATAGGTGCGATCGAAGTTGCGCAGACGCTTGCTGAGAACAATCTCAGCCTCCGGCACCCGCTGGAAGTGGTCATCTTTCAGAACGAAGAAGGTGGACTAATCGGCAGTCGCGCGCTGGACGGCGAGTTGACTGAGAAGGAACTCGATCTGGTGAGCCGCAGCGGCAAGACGATTCGCGACGGGATCAAGTTCATTGGCGGCGACGTTTCCAAACTTTCAGAGGTGCGGCGCAGGAAGGGCGACATAGCCGCTTATCTCGAATTGCACATTGAACAGGGCGGCACACTCGACAGCGAAAAGATCAATATCGGCGTAGTTGAAGGAATCGTCGGCATCAACTGGTGGGACGTGACCGTTGAAGGCTTTGCCAATCACGCCGGCACCACTGCGATGAACAACCGTCAGGACGCGCTTTTGG
Organism: Acidobacteriota bacterium; assembly: GCA_046730735.1. Classification (GTDB taxonomy): domain Bacteria; phylum Acidobacteriota; class Blastocatellia; order Pyrinomonadales; family Pyrinomonadaceae; genus PSRF01. The sequence continues at coordinate 10,179 of JBKPJP010000037.1, forward strand.
CTGCGGCGAAGTTTATTGAAGCAGTGAATCGTGTCGTGACCAGCGTACCGGGAAGACAAGTCGGCACAGTCGGCAGAATCACTGCACTACCGGGCGCGCCGAATGTCATTCCCGGGAAAGTTGTTTTGAGTTTGGAGTTGCGCGACCTTGATGCCGCGAAGATCAATATGCTCTTTGGGAGGATCAAGGCCGAGGCAGAGAAAATTGCGGCCGACAGCAAAACCAAATTCGATTTCAAAGAGATCAACGTCAACATACCGGCACCCACTGATCCGAGGATTCGCTCATTGATCACGGAGGCGGCCCACGACCTTGGTCTAACAACCAAATCATTACCTTCCGGCGCCGGTCACGACGCACAGGACATGGCCCGTCTTGGCCCAGTCGGCATGATCTTCGTTCCCAGCGTGGGCGGCATCAGCCACTCCCCCCGCGAATTCTCCCACCCCGAAGACATCACCAACGGCGCCAACGTGCTGCTACACACGCTGCTGAAGCTGGACCAACTGTAACGCTAATTTGCCTTACTCGGATATGCATTAATGGCAACTAATCTTTCACGGACTTCAACACGACTCCCCAGGTTTAGTTGCAAGAGCTTCTCAGTCACGCGACCAACTGCGGTCAACGGGACAATCACGCCTCCTCGAAGGCCAAAATGATTAGCCCAGCGTTGCGTTCGTGGATTGAACAAAGCCACAAGTTCGCCTGTGATCGGATCCACCGATGCAATGTCAGACCCCTTGAATCGATTGCAATCGAAGCAGGCTAGCGCCAGGTTGGCGGACATGGTCGCGCCTCCATGTTTTAATGCGACGAGGTGATCAGGTTCGTGAGGAAAGATAGCTTCTGATTCGGGCAGTAAACAATACTCGCAACGTTCTCCCGCTCTTTCCCGCACCTCTCGCCGTAAGGCAGCGGAGATACGGGTGGGGATCATGTCTTAGCTTTCAAATACTCCCGAGCCCTTATTTTGATTAGTTGCATGAAATGTTCGATTTCTCCGAAACACTCAAGCTCCGCCGCTTCCTCTTCAGTCAATTCATCAGCAGCATTCCGTTCGAGTAGCTCACGCACTCTGTCTTGGGTCTCATTTGAGAGGCGAAAAGCGAGTATTTCGGCCGGTGAGGCACCCCGAGCGAATAGATCAACAATTTCGTCGTAGCTCTTTCGCTCCTCCGGAAAGTTGATAAATGTCTGATTCGGTTGTGTTAGAGTTTCGCGTTTCATATGAGGAAAAGCGGTGGCTATCTTAACAGCATTATCACTTAAAGAAAAACCAGCCTATCGAGGACTGGCCTTTTAGAATGCAGATCGAAAATTATTTACTTACGCTGCTGCACACGTTGCTGAGCTGGATCGATTGTGAGTGACTCGCTATACTTTCGAAGGTCGTAGATCGATATGTTTCAGTCTCTTCCAGTGCCGCCACCAGGTTTCGACGCTCTCACGGTCGAAGAGCAGATCGATTACGTCCAATCCCTTTGGAATCACATTGCTGCCCACCCTGAACAAGTTCCCGTGCCTGATTGGCACAGACAAGTAATTGCGGAACGCCTCGCCTCCTACCAAGCGAATCCGAATGAAGGCAAACCATGGGAAGAATTTGAGAAAGAAGTTACTGACGAAGTAAAACGTCAAGCTGAGTAATACTGAATAATAAATGAACCGACGCACCTTCGTCCGCCCGGAGGCGCAAATCAATATCAGAGAAGCCGCTGTCTGGTATGAGCAGCGAGAAACTGGCTTAGGTCGTCGGTTCGTGGCAGAGATCCGCCAATCTTTGAAGGCCATTTCAAAGACACCCCTTCGCTTTCCTCTAGTAGAGAATGGCATCCACCGTTTGTTACTGCACCGGTTTCCCTATGCTGTTTATTTTTTATTGGAAAGTGACCGCGTAATTGTTATTGCAGTGCTTCACCAGCACCGTGCGCCTCAGACCTACCTCTCGCCGCAGGAAGGTTGATAAGAAGATTATTCCGTATGACGGACCGCCAAGAGTTACGACTTACTTTTTATTGACTGTCATAACACTCCGAGCCTGTCAATTATTACTGGAAGTTAATTGGTATGACTCTTGTTGTGTAAGAATTAGGCCGTCGCTAGGTTAGCGACGGCCTCGATGGGTACCGCAGGTTGGGATCTTACTTACACTTGCTATAGCCACAATCTCTACAAAAATCACATCCGCTCGCGTGCTCGAGTTGTCCGTGGCATTCGGGGCAGATGCCGATCATGTTGGACATGATGGCGCCGGTCACGGGTTTCTGGTGGGAAGGATGTGATTGCTGTTTGCTCGCTACAGCACGTGCCGAATCCGGAAGATCCTGGACGCGTCGCACTGTGATCATGATGCACTCGGCAACTGCCTGCTCCGGTGATGTGAGCAGACGTTCGTTGAACCAGACAGCGTGAGTGCCGGTAACTTTATTCAAACTGTACGCCACTTCAGCCGCGTCGAAACCGCCGCGCAGCATCTTCGACGCCAGCAATCCCACACCGCCGCTGATTGGACCAGTGGCAAAAACTTCCTGGATCATCTTGCCGTCGTGGTTAACAGTGACGTAGAGATTCTGACCGTCGAAAGGAATTTGCCAGGTCGCGCCGCGCAGTTCGCGTGGACGTTCGATTCTGATCGCAGTCACCGCCGGCACCTTGATAGTTTCCGAGTGTTCGCGCGCGATTGCTTCCTGACGAGCAGAAGCATCGTCCGCGGCTGTTGCTTCAGCCGCACTCACAACTTCTTCCAACGGCTCGACCACTGCTTCAGGATTACATGCGATCTCACCTTTCGGCTCTTCCGCTTTCATTGACGTAAGCACCTGATTCTCGCGCGAACCATCACGATAGTAACTCACCGCTTTGCAACCAAGCTGACGGCCGAGGCGATAAAGCGCGTCGACCGACTCCACCGTATCGTTGACCGCACCATTGCAGGTCTTCGACACACTGTTGTCGACGTTGCGCTGAGCAGCCGCGAGCACATGAACGTGCTGCTCAGCGCTTATGTTCATCGCCGAGATAAAATGCGGCGGCAATTCTTGTTCGTGTTCCACGACGTAAGCCGCAGCCGCATCTATCGATTCCTGATCGCATTGGTCCACATCGATGCCAAGCGCTTGCGCCGCCAACGTGTGTACGTAAGTGCGCGTGCCGAGCGTGTCTTTGCGAACGTATGCCCAGGAGAAGTTTGGCTCGATACCGGAAGAAGTCTCCGCCACGAGTGAGATGGTTCCGGTCGGCGCGATAGTCGTCACTTCATAATTGCGCGGTGTAAGCGGAATATCTCTCGGAATTCCGATCTGGTTATAAAGAAAATCCGTGTAAGCTTCGCGGTTTGGCTCAAACTCAGGAAATGCGCCCTTCTCCGCGCCGAGTCGATTGCTTTCCAGCCATGACTCGCGACGCACAAATCCCATCACTTCGTCCATCAGGTCGATCGACTCAGCGGAACCGTAAGTGACCTTCAGATTCAAACAGAGATCAGCGAAGCCCATGATACCGAGGCCCACTGGCCGTGTACGATGGACCACATCCTGGATCTCAAGCAAAGGCCAGGCACACGTGTCGATCACGTTGTCGAGAAAACGCGTGCAGAGATGCGTCACATTGCGCAGACGGTCCCAGTCGATCCTCTTTTCCGGATCGTAAAATTTCGCGAGATCGATCGAGCCGAGATTGCACGAGTTCGAGAAATGTAGAAACTGTTCACCGCACGGATTGCACGAGTAGATCGGACCCATCGACTTCATCATGTGATTATGACGATTCACTTCGTCGATGAAAGCAATACCCGGTTCCGCATACTTGTGTGCACTGGCGACAATCCGGTTCCAAATGTCGGGCGCGAAGATCATGCCCGGACGTGGCGGCTCTTCGATCGTGCAGTCCGAAAGATCAGCCGCGAGAAACGCCTGCCGATCGCAGAACGTCACAGTCGTCCCATCCGGTCTTCTATAAAGAACATAGTCGTCATCGCGAACGGGATCAAAAATCCGTTCATGCCACGGCGCACCATTGAACTCCAGTTGAAACCATTGATTGTTATCGACCGCGTTCAAAAAGCTATCAGTGACGTTGACCGAGATGTTGAAGTTGGTTAACGAATGCTGATCGTTCTTCGCGTGAATGAAACGCAAAACGTCCGGATGCGTAACACGCATCATCCCCATGTTCGCGCCACGTCTCACACCGCCCTGCTTCACGACGTCGGTGACCTGGTTGACGATGTTCATGAACGACACTGGACCAGACGCAACGCCCGTCGCCGAGCTCACCATCGCGCCGTGCGGTCGCAGAAATTCGTAAGTCATGCCCGTGCCGCCACCCGTCTGGTGAATGGTAGCTGCCGCCGTCGCATGGTTCATGATTCCGTTCAGCGAATCGGGAACTTCCAAAACAAAGCACGCCGCGAGCTGTCCTTTCGGCTTGCCGGCGTTGACCAGGCAGGGCGTGTTGGGAATGAATTCCCGCGCCAGCATGACTTCTTTCATGGCCGCGAAAAACTTGTCTCGTTTCTCGCCGGTTTCCGCCTTTGAGACGTGCCCGACTACCCGGCTGACAATGGCCTCCCAGTCTTCGAACGGCTGTCCTTTCGCATCTTTCAGCGAATACCGCTTGCTAACTACTTTTCTGGCATTGATTCCAAGCTGCTGTGACTTTCGACGCGAGGAAACGGCGGGGGAGCCGGCGCTTTTGTTTCCAACTGTTTTGCCGATAGCTGCGCTCATTATCTCTGCCTTTCAGAAAATAGTTGTCCCAGGCGTATTGCTACGCAGGGCTTTTAACTTAGATGTGTTCTGGATATCTCGGTTGGCTCTATTGCATCGAGCGGAGCGGAATATACTCCCTTTTTAGGGGAGTGTCAATATGTTGTGGCTATATTTTTTCGGAGCCCTACAAAGTGTATTTTTGCCGCGATTTACGCAGATTATTTCGAGGTGCCGGTGTTGGACAAAAGCAGTTCGTAATTCCCGATATCGCGGTTGTGGCTGTCGAGGGCGGCAAACGTGTCTGACGTCTCTTCGAGCATCTGCTTGGTCATGGCGATCGAATCGCTCAATTGCTCGAAATCAAGGGACGAAACACGCTCCGGCGTGGGCAGTGTAACTACCTGGTCGTTTACGAGACCAAAGAAGTTTTCGATGGACTGCAATTGACCTTCAACTAACTTCACTGAACGTTCAATGTCGTTGAAAGCGGCAACGCGCCGTTTGAGAATTTCGACGTTCGCCCGCTGAATGCGTCTCTCGCGATCGTCTCGGGCTGCTTCGACTGCTCGTTCAGCCTGGACCAACTGATTCTGCACTGCCTGACGATTGATCGAGCGCAAATGATGTTTGCGACGACGATACACGTCCAGTAGATCGACAAAGTCTTCCCAACGTTGATCGAGACTCTGAATGTTGTGAGGAATCTGTTTGGTGCCGGTGAATTTTTTGTAGTTTGAGTAGATCTGATTCTTCATCCAGCGCAAGTATTCAACTGCTTCACGCTCGCGCGGATCGAACAACTTGATCTGAGCTTCCCGTTGCTGCTCACGCAACTTCAACAAGCGCTGCTTCTCTCTGCGATCCACTAACCGTCGATACACATTACTGGCAGGCACCGCCGCTAAGTAGAGCGTTTCAGTAGCGAGTGCAGCGACGAGCGGCGTAACGTCCTGAACGTATGCTGCAGCCACCGCAAACCCCGCCATTCCCCAGAAGTTAATGGGCTCCTTAAAAGCTTCCTTGAGATACTTCAGATCAATCTTGGGAAGTTCCATAAAAAGAATTATGACTACAAACTACAACTTTGTATCTCTTAACTGGCGCGACTTCCTCCGGCTCCATTCTGATTGCCACCGGTAGTTTCACCTTCAGCCGGAAGAGCCTGCGGCGACGGGGCACTGCCGGCGCCCAACAAGCCCATGTCACGTTTGTACGCAAGCAACTTGTCCTGCAACTGCATGTCGAGAGCCTCACGCTCGATGTCCTGCATTTGCGTATCGACATTCGCAGCGCCTAGCTGCATCTTCGCTTCGGCTGCGGCTGCGCGACGATCGATCTTATCCCGCATCTCGTTGAAGGTCGATGCGTCGTCGCCCAGTTGAAACGACTCCATCGTCTGTGCAAGCTGTTCCTGAAGTTTTGCCTGCTTCGACTGGTTTATCAACTGCATCGCCTCGGCGGTGCGGCGTTGCATTTGCAGCACGTAATTGTCACGCGCTTTCAGTGCCTGTTTCGATGCGAGGTTCGCGTGCTCCAGTTGCTGCCCGGTTTTTTGCAGGTCGAGCTGTGCCTGTTGTAACTGGCCGATGTAAGCAGTCGCAATATCGTCGCGACCCATCTTCACTGAAGCGCGAATTTTAGAGTCGAGATCGACAACCTGTGTTTCGAGCCGCTCCTTGTTTTTGGCGAGCAACTTCTCGCTCGCCATCACCTGCGCCACTGAATTGTTCAATTCAGGCACGCGGTCACGCATGTCGCGAATAGTTTGCTGAAGAATGAGTTCCGGGTCTTCAGTCTTTTCGATTATGCCCCCGAAGAGGGCGCGCATTGAGCGCTTCATTCTTGTCCAAAGTCCCATTTCTGCTCATCCTCCGGCGGATTTACGGGCCATTTACGACCGCTTTGATGTACGACATATACGCTCAGGCGGTTTCAAGTCCGATGGAAACTGGCTTTG
>JBKPJP010000038.1:0-3205 GCA_046730735.1 Acidobacteriota bacterium
TTACGTACGCGCTGAAAGTGACGGAGTCAGCATCCGTGATTAATCGAATCCTGCGCGTATTGGGTGTGAGGAGATAGGTGGTGCACCCAGCAGGGCTCGAACCTGCGACCTTCTGATCCGAAGTCAGACGCTCTATCCAACTGAGCTACGGGTGCACGCGACAGATGGTGCCACAAAAAAGCACAAAAGTCACAGAAGCATCTCTGCGTTTTCTGCGTATCTCTGCGGCCTCTGCGTTAAGGAATATTTTGACGCAGAGGACGCAGAGATACGCAGAGAACGCGGAGTTTGTACCTTATTTTCCCTGAAATTCTTTCCGGACAAACCGCACCATCTGCGCGATTTCCTGCGCGGACATCTTGTCCTTGAAGGCCGGCATTTCTTCTTCGCCGTTGGTGATCATCTTCGTGATTTGATCGTCAGTGTGCTTGATGGCGTGTTCGGCTTTCAACGATGGAACTTTGATCTGTTTGTTGTCTACTTTCACGAGTCCGCCCGTTGCTTCCGGACCATGGCAACCCTCGCAATTCTTTTTGTAGTTGGCGCGCACGGTGGCGAATTCATCCACTGAGGCCGTCGCCGCGGGGGCTGCAGGCGAACCCGCCGGACGTGAGCTCGAGGTGTTGGTTGGCGTGGCTGTTTCAGTGCAGCCGGCGGCGAACAAGGCGATGGCGACACACGTTAGAGCAAGCGAAATGAGTTTCATTTGCAGTTTCTCCGAGTTGATTTGTTCTGACAGGGGACCACGAGTATAGCGGTCACTTCTTCAACTTCACAATCCACTCCGCAATCTCTCGCATTTGCGGTTCCGTTAGTTTGTCTGAAAACGATCGCATCGGTGGTTGCAGACCGTACGCCGCAGGGTCCTTCAACAGACCGACGATGTCGTCGACGCTGCGACGCGGTTTACTTGCGACATCGAGCAACGATGGAAAGTTCAACGCTCCCTGACGTGCGCCTTCGCCGTGTGGACCATGACAGTTGACACAGAACTTCATGTACATGACCGGCGCACCACCCTCAGCGGCCTGTGACGCCGTCATGACTTCCAGCGGCGTCGCTTTGAACGGTTCACGTCGCGCTGTCTCTTCCTGTGCGGCTTGCAGCGCAAATTGTTTCGCAGTTTGCGGATCTCTGTGGTCGCCGACGTACGAAACGGTCGTCATAATCAGGACCAGCGCCGCGCCCGCGCCGAGAATCGCTGTGCCGATCACTCTCTGATTCCTCAGCCACGGCAGGAAGATCAAAAGCAGCAGCACGATGCCCGGCAAAACCACGCCTGCGATTGAGCCGAGTCCGCCGGGAAGATACTTAAGCGACTCATACAACCAGAGAAACTGCGCACCCGGCCGCGGTAAATACTTCTCCGTCATCGTTGCGACTGATGGTCCAAGCGGCGCCGGATATTTCAAGCACCACACCGCGAGGGCAACAAAGACGAGACCACCGGTAATAGCCTCACGATAAGTGAAAACGCCCCATCGATATATGCGCCACACCACGACAGCAATGATCATCGCGGGAACCACGAGCACGTGAAGCGCAAAAAATCGCGAGAGCGTAAGCGTCGAGATCTCACTGCCCGCCAGCAACCACAACCGCGCCATTCCTCCCGCCAGCGGCAGACCACCCAGCAAACCTTCAGCGACGCGCGTGCTGAAGAAAGCACGTGCATCCCACGGCAGTGAATAACCCGTGCCGCCCGCGGCCATGATCAAGCCCAGCAGCAGGATCGACGCGATCCATTTAACTCTGTGTGATTCGTAAGCCCCCGTCGCAAATAGTTGGACCACATGCAGGAAGCTGAACACGGCGAGCCACTGAGATCCGTAATGATGCACCGAGCGCAACCACCATCCTGACGACACGACTTTCTCGATGTACGAAACAGTCGTGTAAGCATGATCGACTGACGGCACGTAATAGAACGCCAGCAACACGCCGGTGCAGAACTGCGTCAGCAGCAGCACCGCGACAATACCGCCCGTCGTTTGCAACCACGGCGTGCGCGTCATGCTTGAGCCTTTGAGTTGTATTGCACTTGCACTTTGCCGTCCTGAACGCGCATCGGAAGCGGGTCGAGACCGCGTCTCGCCGGACCACTGATGCGCGCGCCGTCCGCTGCAAAGTAACTCTCGTGACACGGACACGAAAAGCGATTCGCGCCACCGTCCCACGACACTTCGCAACCTTCGTGTGGGCAGATCGCCGACACCACCTGATTGTTCTTCGCGGGTAGGACGAAGACGTTGTGCTCTTCGGTCGTGATGGCCCAACCCGCGATGTTTTCAGCAACGATTTTGCGAGCGAGTGGCTGTGGTCCCTTGAGTTCGGAGACCGCGGCTACGTCGAGCCAGGCATCGCTGACCGCGCCGATTCGCGGCCGCAAAAAGCGAAACGCCGCGCCTCCGATGGAAGCAAATACGCCCGCAAAAACGCCGAGCGGTAGTAGTTTCAAAAAGGACCGGCGCGATCTCGCCTCGTTCATCGATGTCACCTCGTTCATAGTTACAGTTTGACGCCGCAGCGCTTGACTTTCTTCCGTTTGTCACCCACAGATTACATAGATTCTACAGATCGATCCTTGTCCGGGTTGCATTCGGCCTGCAGACTGGGCAGAATAACTTTGCATCGCTGAGTCAAGCCGGTCAGTCATCTTTATCCGAAACAGAGGTAATTAAAATGAGTAGCGATAAGGAGTCTAACAGCGCCACCCGCGGTTCTCTTCGACTCGCCCCTGCCGTTGAAGAAGTCGAAAGAGCGAAAGCAAAACTTCCTCGCCAGTTCGTTAACTTCACCTTTTATCACGCGCGCCCCGAATGGCGTTTGCTGTCGGAAGATGACAAGCAGCGCTGTCGCGACGAGTTTGTCAAAACAGTCGACGATTTTCGTTCCTCTCTGTTGATCCATTCTTACTCTACAATCGGACTACGGACCAACGTTGATTTCATGATCTGGCGTATCGGTTACGAGCTCGAGCCGATCCAGGAGATGACTGCGCGTCTCAATAAAACCGAGATGGGCAAGTACATCGAACCGTCGCAATCGTTTCTGTCGATGACGAAGCGCTCGATGTACATCGACAAAGATAATCCGGAACACGTCGAGGATCGACTGCACATCGCTCCCGGCAAGTCGCAGTATCTCTTTGTGTATCCGTTTGTGAAAACACGAGAGTGGTATTCGCGGCCGGCCGAGCAGCGGC
>JBKPJP010000039.1:0-8803 GCA_046730735.1 Acidobacteriota bacterium
GAGGCGGCGATCGGTTTGGGAATCGTCATCGCGCTTTATCGAAACAAGGAAACGATCTGGGTAGACGAAATTGATCTGTTGAAGTGGTAATAGGCTTATCGCTTTCAAATGCTCAAATACATCTGGCTAGTTCCCCTGCTACCTCTCATCGGCGCTGCGATTAACGGCCTGCTGGGTCGCAAGCTTCGCTTTTCCGAACGGCTCATCGGCGGGATCGCTGTGGGCTCGGTCGCGCTGTCGTTTCTGATCAGCGTCGCGGCGGTTTATTCATATGGATTCGGCGGACACGCGGAGTGGCCCAGGCCTTATCTCACCAGCCAGGACGGATTTAGTTTTAGCTGGATTCCGGGTGGCGCAGTCAGCGTCAATCGCGGCGCGGCAGCTCATGCTGAAGGCGAAGCGGCCGAAACTCCCGGCTTCGCGTTGCTGAACGTCGAGTGGAGTTATCAACTCGATCCCCTCTCGTCGATCTTCATGCTGATCGTTACCGGCGTGGGCCTGTGCATCTTCGTGTTTGCCACCGGTTACATGCACGGCGAGACAGGTTTTTATCGCTTCTTCGCTTACATGGGTCTCTTCATGTTTGCGATGCTCGTCCTCGTGATGGGCTCAAACTTCCTGATGATGTTTGTCGGATGGGAAGGTGTGGGTCTCTGCTCGTACCTGCTGATCGGTTACTACTTCGACAGACAGGAAGCCGCAAACGCTTCGCGCAAAGCTTTCATCACGAACCGCGTCGGCGACTTCGGTTTTGCACTCGCGATCTTCGGCGTCATCGCCACCTTCGGCAGCGCGCAATACGTCGACGTTTTTAACCAGGCGAAGAGCTACCCGATAGAACTGCTCGGTAACTGGGGCGTTCTCTCCTGGATCGCACTCGGACTTTTTGTCGGCGCCTGCGGCAAGTCGGCTCAACTGCCGCTGCACGTATGGCTGCCGGACGCGATGGCTGGTCCAACTCCAGTCTCCGCACTGATCCACGCTGCGACAATGGTCACCGCGGGTCTCTACATGGTCACCCGCACCAACGTCATATTCCAGCACTCGCAGACGATGCTGCTGGTGGTTGCGCTCGTCGGCGCCGCCACCGCGATCTTCGCGGCCACAATCGGCATCACGCAGAACGACATCAAGAAAGTACTGGCCTACTCAACTGTTTCCCAGCTCGGCTTTATGTTCATGGCCTGCGGCGTGGGCGCGTTTGCGATCGGCATCTTTCACGTGATGACGCACGCGTTCTTCAAGGCCCTGATGTTCCTCGGCGCGGGCAGCGTGATTCACGGCATGCACCACGAACAGGACATGCGTCGCATGGGCGGGCTGAAGAAGTACATGCCGTACACGTATTGGACCTTCATGGCTGGCTGGCTCGCGATCTGCGGCATCATCCCGTTCAGTGGCTTCTGGTCCAAAGACGAGATTCTCTGGAAAGCGGCTTCGACAACGCACATCCCGCTCGGTTGGCTTGTTTGGCTGATCGGCACGATCGCCGCCACGTGCACGGCGTTCTACATGACGCGCCTGATGGCGATGACGTTCTGGGGCAGGGAAAGATTCCTGGATAAGCCCGCGGGCGGTGAAGCTGACGAAGCACACGCTTCAGCCTACGACAAGGGCCTCGCCCAGCATGATGCTGTGTATCCAAGCGCCGGCGATCGTCCACGACATGAACCCGGTGAGCATGTTGGACCAGTTCACGAAGATGTGGCGCATCATCTCGCAACGCACGGACACGCGCACGAAGATCACGGCCATGAGCATGGCGCGCACATTCCGCATGAGTCGCCGCCGTCGATGTGGGTGCCTTTGGCCGTACTCGCAGTGCTGGCAGTTATCGGCGGTTTTGTCGGTATTGGACCAGCGTTTCGCACTGTTACAGGCAGCGAGCATCCGGGTGGGCGTTTGCACATCGTGAGCTGGCTCGATCCAATCATCTGGAATCCGGTGACGCGTGAGTTCAATGCGCCTGAAAGTGGCCATGAAGCTGCGCCGGTTGCAGAAACGGCGGCTCCGGCCGAGGGCGCCGCGCACGGTGAGGCCGGCGCGAGTGTCTACGGCAACACTGGTTTCAACCTCGCCCACTCAGTCGAAAACAGCACTCACAGCGAACTCGCAACCGAATGGATCTTTATCATCATTTCACTTGTCGTAGCGGGCATCGGTATAGCGCTCGGTTTTCTGTTCTACGTTTGGCGCCCGCTACTCGCCGGTATTTGGGCGCAACGACTGCGCCCGCTCTACGTCGCCAGTTACAACAAATACTGGGTTGACGAATTCTACGGTTGGGCCGTCACGCGCCGCACGATGGATGCGGCCCGCGCGGTTTATGCCTTCGACTCAAAAATCGTCGACGGCATCGTGAATGGCCTCGCGTCTTTGAGCCGTCTGTTTAGTCGCATCACGGGTGGTGTGGACAAGTATTTCGTAGACGGTCTCGTCAACACGATTGCTGCTTTCATCATGCGTTTGATGTCGCCGTTGTTCCGCGCCGCGCAAACCGGATTCACACAAAACTACGCGCTCGTGATGGTCCTGGGATTGATGGTCGCGGTGGTACTTTTCTTTGCGCGAGATATTTTTTAGGCAATTCGATAATGAGCCACACATCTTATGATTAACTCTTACATTCTCTCCTTTATCACCTGGCTGCCGGCCGTGGGCGCGATCCTCATTCTCGCACTCATGAAAAAGGACCAGTCGAGCCTGATCAAGAGATTTGCCACGGCGTGGTTCGCGCTCGATTTCGTTCTTTCGCTCTGGTTGTTGAAGTACAACCGCGGCATCGGTGGCATGCAGTTTCTCGAAGACCACGAGTGGATACCGATCATCGGTGCGCGTTATCAAATGGGCGTTGACGGTGTGGCCGTGCTGCTGATCGTTTTGACTACGCTGCTCGGCGCCATCGCGGCACTATCTTCGTGGGAATACATTCAAAAACGAGAAAAAGAATATTACGTGCTGTTGCTGCTATTGCAGACCGCGGTGATCGGCGTGTTTGCTTCGATGGACCTGTTTCTCTTTTACCTGTTCTTCGAAGTCTCGCTCGTGCCGATGTACTTCCTGATCGGAATCTGGGGTGGTGAGAACCGGCTCTACGCGGCGATCAAGTTTTTCCTTTACACACTCGTCGGATCGGTGGTGATGCTGCTCGGTGTTTTGAAGATGTACTTCCTGACTCAGGACACTACGTTGACAGGCCAGATCGCGCCGGCAACGCTGGCAGCCCTCGCTGGAAACGACCAGGCCGTGCAACTGGTTTCAAGCACGCTTCAGGCAGCAGTGAGTAACGGCACGGGCACTTTCAACATCGTCTACATGCAGGCGATGGGATCGGTTTTACAACCCGGCACGCTGCAAGTGCTGCTCTTCGCCGCGTTCGCACTCGGCTTCGCGATCAAGGTGCCAATGTTTCCGTTTCACACCTGGCTGCCTGACGCTCACGTCGAAGCGCCCACAGCGGGCTCAGTGATCCTTGCCGGCATCCTGCTGAAGCTGGGGACTTACGGTTTCTATCGCTTCAACCTGCCGATGTTTCCCTGGGCTTCGCGCGATCAGAGTTATTTCGGATCGTTTGGAGTGCGCAGCGTTATCGTGTTTCTGGCGATCGTCAGCATCATCTACGGCGCGCTCGCCGCGATGTATTTCGTCGTCAAGAGAGACGGCGACGTGAAGAAGCTCGTCGCTTATTCGTCGGTATCGTCGATGGGTATGGTGATGCTGGGTCTCTTCGCGCTCAATCCAAACGGCGTGAACGGCGGCGTCCTGCAGATGATCAATCACGGTATTTACTCAGGCGCGCTATTCCTGCTCGTGGGAATCATTTACGAACGACGACACACGCGCAACGTGGCGGAGTTTGGCGGACTGTCGCACGTGATGCCGGGCTATGCAGCCATCTTTCTCGGCATGGTGATGACTGCAATCGGGCTACCGTTGCTTGCGGTGTTTATCTCGGAGTTCCTGGCACTGCGCGGTGCGTTTGAAGCGAACCCGTACTGGGCAGGCTGGGCCGCGCTCGGAATCATTCTCAATGCGGGTTACTTCCTGTGGTTGTACCAGCGAATGTTTTTCGGGACCATCGATAATCCGAAGAATGAACGCTTGCGCGATCTTAAGGGACGCGAGTGGGCTTACATGGTGCCACTGATGATTCTCGCGTTGTGGATCGGCGTCTATCCGAAACCGTTTCTCGAGTACATCCAGAAACCCGTGAATGCGGTTGTGAAACAGGTGCGACCTGATTACGTGATTCCCGGAACTGTACCGGCGCAAATCGAGCGAGCTGAAAGGTAATCCTCAGATTACGCAGATTACATAGAAAAATCTGTGTAATCTGTGGATGGTTCTTGACGATGTTTCTACTTCAAGCCAACACGACCTCAATCATTAACGCCGGCGATCTACAATTGATCGCACCCGAGTTGATCCTGACTGCGTGCGCGTGTGTGGCGCTGGTCATGGAAGTCATCCTGCCTTATCGCAAGAGCAAGCTCACTGCATATTTCTCGCTCGTCGGCGTCGCGCTCGCTTTCATTTCACTGGCGGTGCAGTGGCGCGGTCTGAGCGGCGCACTGCCGGAGGATGCCTTTTACGGCATGGTGAGGATCGACGGCTTCGCACTCCTCTTCAAAGCAATCTTTCTGATCGCGGCCGCGCTCGCAATCGGGATCTCGACGCGCTTTCTCGATATCGAAGGCGAACAACACGGCGAATACTACTCGCTGATTCTCTTCGCGACCGTCGGCATGATGTTCATTGCCTGCGGTTACGATCTCATCTCGCTCTACATCAGTCTCGAACTGATGGCGCTCACGTTTTACGTGCTGGTCGCGTTCACGAAGCGCGAGAAGAAGTCGAACGAAGCCGCCATGAAGTACTTTTTGCTGGGCGCGTTCTCTTCCGGCGTGCTGCTTTATGGAATGTCGTTGATTTATGGAATCGCGGGATCGACCAATATCGGTGAGATTGGGAGCACGGTTTCCAAACTGGTGCCTGACATTCAGAGAGCGGTGCAAACATCCGGAGAGCTCGCCAATCTCAGGCCACTGCTGCTATTCGGCATGATCGCGTTAGGCGCGGGGCTGTTCTTCAAAGTCGCGGCGGTGCCGTTTCACATGTGGGCGCCTGATGTTTACGAAGGCGCGCCGACTTCAGTCACAGCGTTTCTCTCTACCGGCTCCAAGGCCGCGAGCTTCGCGTTGTATGCACGCATCTTCAGCGAAGCGCTCGGCGGCATGCGCGAGGATTGGGCGCCGTTGCTCGGCCTTGTCGCTGCCATCACCATCATGGTCGGTAACTGGGCTGCAGTCACTCAGGAAAACTCCAAACGTCTGCTTGCTTACTCCTCTATTTCCAACGCGGGCTACCTTCTGCTCGCGCTCGTAGCCGACAACGAATTTGGCCGGCTTGGCCTCATCATTTACCTGTTCGTTTACACCCTGATGAACATGGGCGCATTCGGCGTCATCATCAGCTTGCGACGACGCGGCATCATCGGCGACAACGTTGACGATCTGACGGGCCTCGGACAGAAAGCGCCGTTGATGGCGGCGATGATGGCGATCTTCATGCTGTCGCTCGGCGGCTTGCCGATGACCGGCGGCTTCATTGGCAAGTATTTTCTGTTTGGCGGCCTGCTCCAACGCGGCGCGGCTGATGGTAAGAGTTGGTATTACTGGCTGGCGGGTTGGGCCATTCTCAACACCGTCGTTTCTTTCTACTACTACGTGCGCTTCATCAAGGTCATGTATCTCGGCGATCGCATTGCCGACAACAAGCCACTGGCGCTCTCGCCCGCATTGCAAGTCGCTTTAGCAGTTTCCGTAGTCGGAGTGATTGTGATCGGGGTTTACCCGCAGCCATTAATCGCGTTGGCCCAGAGATTACTGCCATCACTCTGATGGTCGTCTACTACTTCCTCGCGGCGATCTCCTGCTGGATTGGCATCAAATCGTTAATGGGTGGTTTTCGTTTCGCGGCTTATGTGCGACGCGAAACGAGCCGTCCGCTTCCTGACTTCAGACCCTTTGCATCAGTGATTGCGCCGGGCCGCGGGCTCGAGCCCGGTTTGGCTGATAACCTGCGTCCACTGTTGGCGCAGGATTATCCGCGCTACGAAGTTCTCTTTGTTTTTGATCGAGCAGACGATCCGGCGATTCGAGTTGTCGAAGAACTGAAAACAAACGTGGCGACGCGGATCATCATCGCCGGGCCGGCAACTGACAGCGGGCAGAAAGTTCACAACCTGCGAGTGGCTACAACTCAAGTTGATCCGGAATCGGAAGTGCTCGTGTTTGTTGATACTGACGCACGCCCGGGAAAAGACTGGCTCAAAAAGCTTGTGGCGCCGCTGGCCGATGAAGAGTTAGGTGCTTCGACCGGGTATCGCTGGTTCATACCGGAAAAAGGCGGCTTTGCCTCGCGTCTTCGTAGCGTCTGGAACGCCTCGATTGCTTCGGCCCTTGGCCGCGATACGACAAAAAACTTTTGCTGGGGTGGTTCAACTGCGATTCGTCGCAGCACGTTCAATCGACTCGCCGTAAGCGATCGCTGGCGTGGCACTGTTTCTGACGACTTCACGATCACGAGCGTTCTTAAAGAAGCCAAGTTACCCATTCACTTCACGCCAAACTGTCTCGTCGCTTCAGCGGGCGACTGCGATTTCAGAGAGTTGCTTGAGTTCACCACTCGCCAGATCAAGATCACACGCGTCTATGCCTCGCATCTCTGGCTTCCATTACTACTCGGCTCATCCCTCTTCACCATCGCCTTCTTCGGCGGCTTAATTCTGATCGGCGTTTATCCGCGTCTATCCGTGGCTTGTTTTCTGGTGATCATCTTCGCGTTGGGCGCAGCAAAGTCTTTCATCCGGTTCCGCGCGGTTTCCCGCGTTCTCGAAACGTCGCACCGCGATCTCCTGGCCCACATCCTTCTCTGGCCTGTGGCGTCTTTGCTCTATCTCTACAACGCCATCATTGCCGGCTTCTCGCAGCGCATCACCTGGCGCGGCATTACCTATGAATTGAAATCACCTCGTGAAGCTGTCATTATCTCTCGCGATTCTTAATGACGAGCAAAGCCATACAGTTTGTGCAGTTACTGCGTTCCTCGAAACGCGAAAAGCGGCTCGGTACGGTGATCTTATTTGTCACTTCACGCTGTAACGCGTTCTGCCAAACGTGCTTTTATCACGCTGAGTTGAATCAACCCGGCGACATGAGCTTCGCGCAGATCGAGAAGGTCTCACAAACGATGCCGCCGATCACGGATCTCTGGCTCTCGGGCGGCGAGCCGACTCTGCGACGCGACCTCTCCGACATCATCGATCTCTTCATCGCAAACAACGGCGTCAAGCGGGTCATCATTCCGACGAATGGACTGATCAAGTCGCGTGTTTACGACGTCGTCGATCGCGCCCTTGGCAACAATCCGGCACTCGATCTTTATTTGAACATCGCGCTCGACGGTTACGGCGAAACTCACGATCGCATTCGCGGCGTTCGCGGTAATTGGGAAAAGGCGCTCGAGTGTATCGAAGCGCTCTATCCGTTAAAGTCGAAATACACCGATCGCTTTCGTCTCAACGTGAACACGGTTGTCTGCGCCGCAAACTATACCGAGATCGAGATGCTGTCGGAATTCATGTGGGATAACTATCGTCTCGATGGTCAGTACTTCAACATCATTCGCGGCGAGACATTGGCGGCGAAGAGATCAAGCAAGTGCCGCCCGAGGTTTTGCCGGCGATGTACGCGCACGTTGCGAAGCTGACGAAGCGTTACGGCGATCGAATGTTTGCCGGTGATGACCGCAGTAAACGTTTCATTAAGAACGCCGTTTACGCGGGCACGATCACCACTCACTACCGCACGCAACACGCAAACTTTCAACAGCCAACTCCATGGGCGTTTCCGTGTACGGCAGGCGAAACGGCCGCGGTCATCGATTACAACGGCGACGTGCGTGCGTGTGAGTTGCGCGAGAAATTCGCCTCACTCGCCGATTTCGATTACGACTTCAACGCGCTCTGGTCTGCACATGAACGGCAGCAGGAACTCACTGCGATTGACGGCGGTAAAGCTTGCTGGTGTACGCACGTCTGCTTCATTCACGACTCGATGCGCCACTCGCGTCGCGCTGCGCTTTACGAGGTTCCGAAGAACTATCTCACGCGGGAGAGTTGGTGAGCGATCAGGACGAGAACAGAAAGTCCGGTTTTGCGTACGCTGCGGGGATCGCGTTATTCGCCTCGGTAGCTTCTTTTTGCGCGATTGGTTACTTCCTGGATCGGTGGTTCGAAACTCAGCCGTGGTTCCTGATCGGCGGCATCGTCCTCGGTTCCGCCGTCGGCCTCTACGAATTCATCCACATCAGTTCTAAAACTTATTGATCTCTGCGTTCTCTGCGGCCCTCTGCGTTCTCTGCGTCTAATGAGCTTGTTAACGCAGAGAGCGCAGAGGGCCGCAGAGAACGCAGAGAAATCTTTCCTAACTCGACAATTACCCGAAATCCCAGTTAAAATCACCGGCTTCGCCAATGCTCGACTCCAGAGTTTTTCGCACTATGGCGGTCGCAACCGCTCTGGCGGTGATGATCTCTGTGTTCATCGCCCCCTGGCGTGTGACTGCGGGTCTGCTGGTCGGTGGTTTATTGGCGCTTTTCAGTCATAGCTGGTTGAAAAACTCAGCCGCGGCAGCGATTCAGCTTTCGGCTACCGGCGGTCATCCGCAACTGCGGCTCGCGCAGTTTGTGCTGCGCTACGTCGTGATTGCTACGGTCATCTTTGCGCTTTACACGCTGGATC
>JBKPJP010000040.1:0-6640 GCA_046730735.1 Acidobacteriota bacterium
TAAGGCCTTTGGCAGACAATAGGTCCTATTGGCAGGATTGAAGACATGATTAACGGGATCATCGGAAGAAAAATCGGCATGACGCAGATCTTTGCGGCAGACGGCTCGGTTACGCCAGTAACTGTCATCAAAGCTGGTCCATGTGTCGTGGTGCAAAAGAAATCTGCTTCAGGCCCGGACGGTTACGATGCCGTACAGCTCGGTCTGGTGGACGACAAGCCGCCAAAGTTGAAGAACGTTTCCAAGCCGATGCGCGGACACTTCGAGAAGACGGGCGGCGGTATTCCGCCGACACGGATCTTGAAAGAGTTTCGTTTACTCGAAGCGGGTGACGGCACAAACGTCGGCGACAAGGTGCTGGTCGATCAGTTTGCCGATGGCGAAATGGTTGACGTGATTGGCCAGTCAAAAGGCCGCGGCTTCGCGGGCACGATCAAGCGTCACCATTTCAATCGTGGACCCGAGTCGCATGGTTCTATGAACGTTCGCGCGCCCGGTTCGATCGGCGCTTCGGCTTATCCCTCGCGCGTTGTCAAGGGAAACCGATCGTCGGGTCACATGGGCGACGTTCGCGTCACAATCAAAGGTCTGACGGTGGCGCGGGTTGATGCCGAGAACAACATTTTGATGATTCGTGGCGCGGTGCCTGGAGCTAACGGCAGCGTAGTGGTTGTTCGTAAGGCAATGAAGAAGACGAAGTAGGAGTTGGTTATGCCGACAGTGAAGGTGCGCAACATACAGAATGAAGAAGTTGGCGAGGTCGAACTGTCTGACGCTGTTTTTGGCGCGCCGCTGAATGAGGGTTTGATTCATGCGGCCGTGCGAAATTTCATGGCCAACGCGCGTCAGGGCACGTCAGCTACCAAGACTCGTGGCGACGTCTCCGGCGCCGGACGAAAACTCTGGAAACAGAAGGGCACCGGCCGCGCGCGTATCGCGTCGCTGCGTTCGCCACTCTGGAAGGGCGGCGGCAACGCGCATGGACCACAGCCACGCGACTGGTCCTACAACATGCCCCGCAAGATGCGCCAGGGCGCTCTGCGTTCCGCACTTTCGGAGCGTGTGCGTGAAGGAAACGTTTTTGTGGTCGATAGCTGGAGTTTCGATAAGCCGAAGACCAAAGACTTTGCCGAGTCGCTGACGCGTCTGGGTCTCGATGGTAAGACGTTGATTGTCGACTCCCTCGATAACGACAACCTGATGCTGTCGGCGCGTAACCTGCGCCGCGCAAAAGTGGTCAACAGCTTCGGCCTGAACATCTACGACCTGCTTTATCACGATCGGCTGGTCCTTTCGCGCGCGGCGGCAACGGAGCTCGAACAGTTACTTGGCGGTAGCAAGGAGGCGGCGTAAGCGATGAGAACAGTTTGGGACATCATCAAGTCGCCGGTAATTACCGAGAAGGCGCTGGCTGCCAAGGAAGAGACACAGGACACGCAGCAGTTGCTGACTTTCCGTGTCGACCGGCGTGCGACCAAGCCCGAGATCAAGTCGGCAGTGGAGAGCATCTTCCAGGTGAAGGTGGACCACATTCGCACGATCAACTACATGGGCAAGATGGCGCGACGCGGGCGGTTCGAAGGTCGTAAGCCTTCGTGGAAAAAAGCATACGTAACTCTCAAGCAAGGCGAGAAGCCGGTTGATTACGGCGAAGCAATCTAGCGGATAACAAGATGGGAATAAAGAAACTTACACCGACATCGGCAGCGCGACGTTATCAAACATATCTGACGCGCGACGAGTTGACGCTCGGAGCGGTTCCCGAAAAGTCTCTGCTCGAGCCGAAGAAGCGAATTTCCGGACGCAATAACGATGGTCGCATCACGGTGCGGCGTCGTGGCGGCGGTCACAAGCGCTTTTACCGGATTGTTGACTTCAAGCGCGATAAAGAAGGCGTGCCCGGACGCGTGACGCAGATCGAATACGATCCGAATCGTTCGGCCCACATCGCGTTGATTACTTATCTCGACGGCGAGAAGCGTTACATCATCGCGCCGACGGGTCTGGAAGTCGGCAAGACGATCATGAGCGGCGCCGATGCCGATATTCTGCCCGGCAATACCCTCCCGCTGATCAATATCCCGCTCGGAACGCAGATTCACAATATCGAACTGCGACCCGGCAAGGGCGGTCAAATGGCGCGTTCCGCGGGCACGTTCGCACAGCTCGTGGCCAAGGAAGGCGAGTACGCGCAGTTGCGTATGCCGTCCGGTGAAGTGAGACGCGTGCCGCTCGTGTGCAGGGCGACAGTCGGCCAGGTGGGAAACATCGAGCACGAGAACGTGTCGCTGGGTAAAGCCGGCCGCTCGCGTTGGAAAGGTTTGCGCCCGAAGGTTCGCGGTGTGGCGATGAACCCTGTGGACCACCCGCACGGTGGCGGTGAAGGCAAGACGTCGGGCGGAAGAAACCCGGTGACACCGTGGGGCCAGCCGACACGCGGCTATAAGACACGCAGCAACAAGCGCACGCAGAAGATGATCCTGAAGGATCGGAGAACCAAGTAATGGCTCGTTCAGTTAAAAAGGGACCGTTTATCGATAAGGGCATCATAAAGGCCGTTGAGAAAGCCCGTTCCGGTGGGCAGCGTCCGCCGGTGATCAAGACCTGGTCGCGCCGCTCGACGATTACGCCCGACATGGTGGGACTCACGTTCGGCGTCCACAACGGCAAACGTCATCTGCCGATCTACGTAACGGAAAACATGGTGGGCCACAAGCTCGGCGAGTTTGCGCCGACGCGAACGTTCAAGGGCCACTCGGGCACGAAAGTAGAAAAGGCAAGCAAGGTCGCATCAGCGCCGCCGGCTAAATAAAGGAAATCAGAATGGAAGCAACAGCGAGTGCAAGATATTTGCGAGGGTCGGCGCAGAAGGCGCGGCTGGTCGTGGATATGATTCGCGGCAAAGACGTCAACCAGGCGCTGGCTATCTTGCGGTTTACCAAGAAGCGTGCAGCCGCCCATATCTTGAAGTGCATGCAATCGGCCATGGCCAATGCCAATGAGGCGGCCGAAAAAGCAAACGTCTCGATCGATCCGGACGAGCTGTGGGTGAGAACCGCGTTTGTCGATCGTGGACCAACGAAGAACCGGCGTCGTGTTCGACCCGCGCCGCAGGGACGCGCGTATCGCGAGCAGCGACACTTCTGTCACGTCACGATTTCGCTGAGCAACGATGCACGGCCCGCCGCGAAGGGCGCAAAGCCGGAGGGAACTGCGGAAGCAAAGCCGGCGAAGCCGGCTGAGAGTAAAGGTCGCAAGCGTGGTGGCGCTGCGGCGGCGCCGCGTGCGAAACGCGCGGTGAAGAAGGAAGAGCCGGAAGCCGCTGCCGAAAAGCCGGCAACGAAGAAGGCTTCGAAGAAGAAGGCCCAGGACAAAGAGGCAGGGGAAGAGTAAACAAGCATCACTGGAGAAGATTGTGGGTCAAAAAGTTCATCCATACGGGTTTCGACTCGGCTACAACAAAGACTGGCACTCGCACTGGTTTGCCAAGCGACAGTTTGGCGAGTTCCTGCTTGAAGATCTCAAGTTGAAACGCGATCTCAAGCAGCGCTTTGCGGGCGCGGGTGTGTCACACGTCGATATCGAACGGGCTGCAAACCGGCTGAAGATCATCATCTACACCTCGCGACCGGGCATCATCATCGGACGGAAGGGCGCGGAGATCGACAAGCTGAAGAGCGATCTGTCTTCGAAGACCGGCCGCGAAGTCCTCGTGTCGATCCAGGAGATCCACAAGCCTGAGTTGAATGCGCAACTGCAGGCCGAGAAGATCGCCGCACAGCTCGAGAAGCGCATTGCGTTTCGAAGGGCGATGCGAAAAGCAGTGGAAGAGTCGCTGCGGTTTGGAGCGCAGGGGATCAAAGTCAAAGTCAGTGGTCGTTTGAATGGCGCTGAGATCGCTCGCAGTGAGTGGCACTTGCAGGGACAGCTTCCGCTGCACACCCTGCGCGCCGACATCGATTACGGTCTCGCCGAAGCGCAGACGACGTTTGGTCAGATCGGGGTGAAGGTTTGGATCTATCGCGGCGAGATTCTCGATCCGAAAGCGGCGATGGCGCGCGGCACCGGTTCTGATCCAATCAACGAAACTCGCACAGGGGAACGCGAACGACGCCCGCGCACCAGACGCGAACGCGAAGGTGGATCGGACGGCAGACGACCTCGAGGCGATAACCAGTAGAACACGGATAACACGGATAGGAAGCATTAATCATGTTGATGCCGAAGAAAGTTAAGCACCGGAAGCAGATGCGCGGACGCATGACCGGCGTCGCGACTCGTGGCAGCGAGATCAGCTTCGGTGAGTATGGGCTGAAGAGTCTGGAGCCTGCATGGATCACGGATCGGCAGATCGAGGCTGCTCGTATCGCGATGACGCGCCACATCAAGCGCGGTGGCAAGGTCTGGATTCGAATGTTTCCCGACAAGCCGGTGACGAAGAAGCCCGCTGAAACACGTATGGGCAAAGGCAAGGGCGCTCCTGAGTACTGGGTGGCCGTAGTTAAGCCGGGTCGAATCCTTTACGAGATCGAGGGTGTTGACGAGACGACAGCGCGTGATGCGATGCGACTCGCGGCGCAAAAGCTTCCGATCAAGACCAAGTTTGTGACCCGCGCCGATCAGGAAGGAGGCGCGATCTAGCAATGAAACGACGCGAGGAAATCGACAAGTATCGCGATATGGGTGAGGACGAGCTGCGCGCTGAAGCGGCCCGCCTGCGTGAATCACTTTTCCGTTTGAACTTTAAGCTGGCCCTCGGTGAAGTTGACGCAGTCAAGCGCATTCGCCAGGAGAAGAAGGCGCTCGCACGAATCGAGACGATCTCGAGACAGCGCTAGAAGAGAGAAGCATGGCAGAGAATAAAGAAAATATTGAAAGCGCAAACGAAAATACTGAAAGCGCAAATGCCGCCGCAGCACCGGCAGTCGCCGAGTCCCGCGCGAATCGTTCGCAGAAGGTTGGGACCGTGGCTTCCGACAAGATGACGAAGACTGTGGTGGTGCGAGTGGACCGGCTGGTCCGTCATCCCAAGTATCGTCGTTACGTGCGCCGCACGTCGAAGTTCATGGCCCACGACGAACTGGGTGCGACGGTTGGCGACAAGGTGCGGATTGTGGAAACGCGTCCACTTTCGGCGCGTAAGCGTTGGCGCGTGATTGAAATAGTTCAGAAAGCTGCGAAGTAGGCTTCGCGACGAGAGCCGGAGGTAACGACAGTGATCCAGATGCAAACCTCCCTGGAGGTTGCTGACAATTCGGGGGCGCGCCGCGTGGAGATGATTATGCCGATTGGCGGCTCCACCGGAAAGATTGCCAGCCTGGGAGACAGAATCAAGGTAACGGTCAAAGAGGCCTCTCCCGACGGCACGATTAAAAAGGGAACCGTTCAGGATGCGGTGATTGTGCGTACGCGTAAGGAAGTGCGCCGTGCCGACGGCACGTACGTGAGATTCGATCAGAACGCCGCCGTGTTGATTAAAGAAGATGGCACGCCGATTGGCACACGCGTTTTTGGACCAGTGGCGCGCGAGCTGCGCGATAAGAACTTCATGAAGATTGTTTCGCTCGCGCCGGAGGTGATTTAACAGATGGCAGGAACAAAGCGCTCGAGAATCAAGAAGAACGACCAGGTGGCGATTATTGCCGGGCGCGACAAAGGAAGACGTGGACGCGTGCTGGAAGTGTTGCCGGCCAAGGGCAAAGTCAAAGTTGAAGGCGCGGGCATGATCAAGCGCCACCAGAAAGCGAATCCGCAGGCGAATCGCGGCGGCGGCATTGTCGATAAGGAATCGTTTATCGACATCTCGAACGTGCAGTTGATCGATCCGCAGTCAGGCAAGCCCACGCGCGTGCGGTATGAGAAAGAGAACGACGGTTCGAAGACGCGAGTCGCGGCTTCCAGTGGTCACGCAATAGGACGCTAAAGAGGGATCGGAAATGGCTGCAAGGTTAAAAGAGCGATATCAAAAGGACATAGCGCCGCAGATTGCGAAAGAGTTTGGCATCAGCAATCCGATGGCCGTGCCGCGTATCGAAAAAGTCGTCATCAACATGGGTATGGGCGAGGCCATTGCCAACGCGAAGATACTCGACACGGCTGCCGACGAGCTGCGCGCGATAACCGGTCAGAAGCCGGTGATCACGAAAGCGAAGAAGTCGATCGCTTCGTTCAAGTTAAGGCAGGGAATGCCGATCGGTGTGGTGGTGACGCTGCGTGGCGACCGCATGTATGAGTTTCTCGACCGGCTGGTGTCGGTGGCGCTGCCGCGCGTGCGCGACTTCCGCGGTGTTTCGCCGAAAGCTTTTGATGGGCGCGGTAACTACACGATCGGAATTCGCGAGCAACTGATCTTCCCGGAGATCGATTTCAACAAGGTCGATAAGCTGCGCGGAATGAATATCTCGATCGTGACCACCGCGCGAAACGACGAACAGGCACGGGCCCTCCTGAAGGGCCTGGGAATGCCGTTTAGAACTTAACCGCCGATTACACGGATTGAATTTAAAGATATGGCGAAGAAATCATTAATTGCGAAGGCGGCACGCAAACCGAAGTTTTCGGTGCGCGCTTACACTCGATGCAAACGCTGCGGACGGCCGCGAGGTTACTTGCGGAAGTTCAACCTGTGCCGCATCTGTTT
>JBKPJP010000041.1:0-7666 GCA_046730735.1 Acidobacteriota bacterium
AGGCAGCGCCGACTTCGAAATCACTTAACGGACTTCCAACGTCACTGCCGGCATACAACACCGAGAACCGGTCTTCATCGTAATCAAGCGTGAGAAATCCGCGTCCATACGCCAGTTCAATCCGTGTCATCTGTGGTTTACAGACCGAAGTCAATCAAACCTTTCTCAATCACGTGTAGCGCCGCAAAATCCGCTTCGCCGGCGGTGCGGGCCTCAGCCAGCCACTTCCGCAGTTGTCGTGCCTCATCCATCGACGCGATGCGACAGGCGCCCGTGAGCGCCAGCGTAACGAGTGCATCCGGTGCGCCGTGAGTGACGAGCGCCGCCTGCAATGCCGCTTGTTCTCGCAGATCAAGAGTCAGGAGGAGATTGAGTTCCATTTGTTGCCGTTAGTTTCTTTCGGATCTAAAACACGCCGTGCCCGCGTGGCAAAAATGAAATGTCTCGTCTTCGAAATCGGGGGTTTCCATCTGAATCGTGAGGTGGTCCACGCCAAAACGATCGTGAAGTTTCGTGCGCAACTCTCGTAATAAATCGGGCTGCGAAATAGTGTCGGCGTGAATCACATGCGCGCTGAGCGCTTCGCGCCCGGAAGTGATGGTCCAAACGTGAAGATCGTGAACATCGGCCACACCCTTTGTATCCAGAATCGCATTTTCCACTGCGGCCAGGTTGATGTGAGCCGGAGTTCCCTCGAGCAACACGTTCGTCGATTCTTTGATCAATCTCACGGAGCCCCAGATGATGAGCAAACTGATCACGACGCTGAAAACCGAGTCCGCCGCGTACCAGCCAAACAGCGACATACAAACGCCCGCGAGAATCGCAGCCACTGAGCCAAGCGCATCACCCATGACGTGCATCCACGCGCCGCGCAGGTTTAGATCAACTTCGTGACGCGCGTGCAGTATCCAGGCACAGATGAGATTGACAGCAAGACCACCGGCCGCGACCACGATCATTGGCCCACTGCGAACAACCGGAGGCGACAGCCAACGCTCGTAAGCACCGTAAAAAATGAAGAGCGAGATCACTACGAGAGCTACACCATTCACGAGTGCAGCGATGATCTCGAGCCGGTAGTAACCGAATGTTTTGCGGGAAGTTGCGGGACGTGAGCCGAACCAAACGGCGATGAGCGCCAAAACAAGCGCAGCCACGTCTGTGAACATGTGACCGGCATCAGCGAGCAAAGCGAGGGAACCGGTCCACCATGCGCCGACCACTTCGGCAAGCATGTATAACGCCGTCAGGACCAGAACGAGACGCAAACGCCGCGAGCTTTCACCTGTGTGCCGCGTCCGGTGATTGTGATTGTGAGCCGCATGTTCCACGCGTGCTAAAGATTAGCCCGCAAAGGCGCAAGGGCGCAATCCGCGTTTACAGCGCCGTGAGTCCTGACGCCGAATAGAAATCGCGATAGAGCTCGTTGTATTCGCGCAGTGCCACATCCATGATGCGCGGCAACTCTTCGACGTCGGCGATGTTCACTACTGCGTTGCAATTACTGAGAAAAGCAGCGTGCGCATCCATCGTGCGCATCGACGGCGACAGCAACACAAAAAATAAACGGCGGCGCTGCGGCGGACGCATCACATTGATCTCGCGAATCACAAACAGTGAACCCTGTTCAGCCGGATCAAACTGCGGCTCCAACAAAACTACATCCATCTTGTTGGCGCGCATCGTCTCCACAGCCTGGCGTGTTTCTTCGGCTACAAATACTTCGAAATTACTGTCGGCGAGTTTGCGCGCAACACCTTCGCGATAAAGCTCACTCGTACAAACCAACGCCTTGCGTTTGTCCCACGACGGTCGCGCCATGGGATTGTCAGCTTGCCGGCTGTTTCCTCTCGCCAGCAGATCGACAATCATGCGCAGTGCATCATCGTTCGTCGTCGCGTCATTAACGGGACTAGCCGTTGCGGGTTGATAGGCTCGCGCCGTCGATTGTTCGAAGCGCGGGTGATCGGTCGAGGGAGATCCACCGACTGCGAGTGCGCTCTGTTCGGTTGCCGGACTCGATGGACCAGCACTGACAGTGTTGTTGCACTTCGGGCAGCGAACGTTGAATGGCCGCTGCGGCGACTTTTCGTCGTCAATCTGCAATCGCGTCGAACACTTTTGGCAAATAATAATCATCTCGTCTTATTCGATCATGCCGAGCATGGAACCCGAATCGGAAAACGCATTTGCCGGCATGCCATCTACCTCGCGGCGTATGAAATCCTCGCCCGCGGTCATACCTTTGAGCGACAGCAGCAGGTTGTTTTGATTGGTGGCGAACGCGAGTCCGTCCTCGAGACTCACGACTTTCGATTCGATCAGTTCTTTGATAACGGTGTCGAAATCCTGCATGCCGTCCAATTTTCCGTCGCGCATCGCATCGAGTAGCGACTTTCCTTCCTGCTCGCCCGTTTCGACGTATTCACGAGTACGCGGGCTCGATCTGAGAATCTCGACCGCCGCTACTCGACCAGTCCCGTCCGCGCGCGGGATCAAACGCTGCGAAATTATGTAACGGAAAGTCTGCGCGAGCCGCGTGCGAATCACTTGTTCTTCATTTTTTGGATACAGGCCGATGATGCGGTCGACAGTCTTGGACGCGTCGATAGTGTGCAGAGTAGAAAGTACGAGGTGCCCGGTCTCGGCTGCTTCGAGAGCGATCTCGGTGGTCTCGAAGTCGCGCATTTCGCCGATCAGGATCACCTTGGGCGCCTGGCGCAACGTCGCGCGCAACGCTGAAGGAAAGTCACGCGTGTCGTGACCAACTTCACGTTGATTGATCGTCGAGCGTTTGTGCAGGTGGAGATACTCGATCGGATCTTCGATGGTGACTATGTGGTAGTACTTCTTCTCGTTGATGATGTCGATGATGGCAGCCTGAGTTGAACTCTTGCCGGAGCCGGTTGGACCAGTCACAAGCACGAGGCCATTGCGTAACTCGGCGATGTCGCCTAATTGCGCCGGCAGACCCAAAGAGCGCACCGAGGGAATATCGGTCGGGATCACGCGCATGACGATCGAGTAGACCCCGCGTTGCTGGAAGATGTTGACGCGAAACCGCGCCCGCGACGGGAGCGAATAGCTAAGGTCGGCGGTACCGGTGCGCGCGAGACGCTCGGCTGCATCGGGATTCCCATGCATGAGCGTCATCGCGATGATCTCGGTCTGATAAGGCGTGAGTTTCTGCATGCCGAGCGGCTGGACCGGAGTCAACTTGCCGTTGATTTCGACCTGTGGGAGCTGGCCAACGGAGAAATTCAGGTCGCTAATCTTGTCGGAGACAAGCAGCATTCGCTCAATAATGGGCGCTAAATCGAAAAAGCTCATCTATGTCCGAACTCCGCAGAGGGAATAGTAGGCAGGACCGCTCGAAGGAGGAATTCACCCTCGAATACGTTGCGATTCTCGCGCATAACACTGATAAACGCAAGAAAAATATGTTTATCCCAAGCGAGTGCGCAAGGTTTGGGTGGCTGCGGTGATATCGGGTGCGGTTATGAGGGCGCTAATCACCGCGACGGAGTCGGCGCCGGCGTCGATGGCGTCGCGGGCGTTGTCCAGCGAAATCCCGCCGATTGCGACTAACGGAAACTCGCCGACCGCGTCGCGAACGGCACGCAAACCATCGAGGCCAAGCACGGGCGCGGTGTCGCTCTTGGTGGTGGTGCTGAAGATCGGACCGATGGCGAGGTAATCAATCGGGAGTTTGGTGGCGTTGATTGCCTGGTTCACGTTGTGGGTTGAATAACCGATGATGGCTTGCGGGCCGAGCAGTTTTCGTGCGACTTCGGGAGATAAATCATCCTGGCCCAGATGAACACCGCCGGCGCCGGTCGCGAGAGCGATGTCGACGCGATCGTTGATTATCAACTTCACTCCGTACTGTTTGGCAGCCATGGCCTGCTCATAAAACTCAAGCGCGGGCATTCGTTTTTCGCGAAGCTGGATAAGCGAAGCGCCCCCAAGACTCAGCAAACGCACCTGTTCGGCGTGTGAAAGTCCAGATAGTCGGATATCAGTAATGGGATAAATTCGCGGAAGTTGCATCGTACTCGCTTCGACCAATCGGTTTCACACAAAGCCACAAAGTTGAAAACAGAAGGCACAAAGAGAATTCTTTGCGCCTTTGTGTCTTCCTTTGTGCCTTTGTGTGAAACCGTCTTACGCCTCTGATTCTTTCCGTTTTGGCCGTTGGTTCGCGGGAAGCACGCGTTTGCGTAAGCGAATACTCTCGGGCGTCACTTCCACCAGTTCATCATCCGCGATGAACTCCAACGCCTGTTCCAACGACAACTCCTTCGGCGGTACGAGTCGCATCGCTTCGTCAGCCGTTGACGCACGCATGTTTGTCAGCTTCTTCTCTTTGACGGCATTCACATCGAGATCCACTGCCCGCGCGTTTTCACCGATGATCATGCCTTCGTAAACACGCGTGCCTGGTCGCACGAAGAGCGTGCCGCGCTCCTGCAAGTTGAACAACGCATACGTCGTCGTCTCACCCATGCGATCCGCCACGAGCGAGCCCGTCGCGCGCCCACGCATCGGTCCCTGCCACTCGCCCCAGCGCAGAAACATCGTGTTCAGTAGCCCTGTCCCCTTCGTCTCCGTCAGAAACTCGTTACGGAATCCAATCAACCCGCGCGAGGGCGCTTCAAACTCCAGCCGCACGCGCCCGGTGCCGTGATTGACCATCTTCGTCATCTGCCCCTTGCGACGACCCAGCGCCTCAGTAATCACGCCGATGAACTCGTCGGGACAATCAACAACAACCGCTTCGATCGGCTCGAGCGTATTCCCGTCAACTCTCCGCGTGATCGCTTCCGGCTTCGACACCTGGAGCTCGTAACCTTCGCGTCGCATCATCTCGATCAGGATGGCGAGCTGCAACTCGCCACGCCCGGATACTTTGAACTGATCCGGCGACTCCGTGTCCTTAACTCTGATGGCGACGTTGCCGAGGATCTCTTTGTCGAGTCGTTCTTTGAGCTGGCGCGAGGTGACAAACTTGCCCTCGCGTCCGGCGAACGGTGAGTTGTTGACGCCGAAGATCATCGCGATCGTCGGTTCGTCCACTGCGATGGACGGTAACGGCTGCGGGTTCTCAGTCGACGTGATCGTATCGCCGATGTTGATGTTCTCGATGCCTGCGAGTGCGACGATCTCGCCGAACCCGGCACGCTCCACCGGCTCGCGCTTCAAACCTTCGAAGACGTAGAGCTGCGAGACTTTGGTTTTGTGCGTGGAACGATCGGGCTTCACCACTGTGATCTGATCGCCGATCTTGATCTCGCCGGAGAAGATGCGACCGATAGCGAGACGACCAACGTAGTCGTTGTAGTCGAGATTCGCGACGAGTAACTGAAGCGAGTCGTTACGCAGTTCGCGTGGCGGTGGAATTGAAGCGACAATCTGGTCGAAGAGTGGTTGCAGATTCTCGGAAGTGTCTTCGAGCTTTCGCTTGGCAGTGCCGTCGCGCGAGACGGCGTAAAGAATCGGAAATTCGATCTGCTCGTCGGTCGCGTCGAGATCGAGAAACAACTCGTAAATCTCGTCGACCACTTCAGCCGGGCGCGCATCGCCGCGATCGATCTTGTTGACAACTGCGATCGCCGGCAAACGCGCCTCGAGAGCTTTCCGCAACACGAATCGAGTTTGCGGCAAACAACCCTCGGCAGCGTCGACCAGCAGCATCACGCCGTCGACCATTTTCAACACGCGTTCGACTTCACCACCGAAGTCCGCGTGCCCGGGCGTGTCGACGATGTTGATCTTCACGTCGCGGTAACGCACCGCGGTGTTCTTCGCCATGATCGTTATGCCGCGCTCGCGCTCGAGATCCATCGAATCCATGACGCGTTCGCGCACCTGTTCGTTGTCGCGGAAGGTCCCTGACTGGCGCAGCATCGTATCCACGAGCGTGGTTTTGCCGTGGTCGACGTGCGCAATGATGGCTATGTTTCGGATGTTCTTTCGTTCAGACATTCGATTCATTTAGCCACGGAATTCACGGATTGCCTAATTGCCGCAGGGCCTCAAAAAGCACGATCCCGACTGCGGTGGCGAGATTCAAGCTGCGCACGTTAGGGTTGAGGATGGGGATTTTCAAACAACGATCCCAGTTTGCGTGCAGCAGTTCCTCGGAAAGCCCGCGCGTCTCGCGCCCAAAGACGAGGCAGTCGTTGGGCTGAAAATTCCAGGCGGTGTAGAGGCGGTCTGCTTTGGTCGTGAGGTAAACGAAGCGTGCCTCAGGCAGTGACTGGTACAGCGCTTCGAGATCTCGATGGCGAGTGAGCTTTACTTCAGGCCAGTAGTCGAGACCAGCGCGACGCACAGCGCGGTCGTCCATGCGGAAACCGGTCACGCCGACGATGTGCAGCGGAGTGTTCGTGGCCGCACACAGGCGCGCAACGTTGCCGGTGTTTGGTGGGATCTCTGGTTCGACAAGCGCGACGGAAAGCATGCTCCCAGTATAGGACTATACAAAGAAAAGAAACGACGAGCTTCGCTTGAAGATCTCGTCGTTTCTTTTGTAAGACCTCTCCGGCCTCAGATGTTTGTGTGCGCCGGTGGAAGGTTCGTACTGTAACCTGCTGGTTCGGGTTATCTCTTCTTGGCGGCTTTCTTGGTTCCGCCGCCCTTCTTTGCGGCCTTCTTGGCGCCGCCCTTCTTCGCGGCTTTCTTTCCACCCTTTTTAGTTGCCATAGCTTCTATGTGCTCCTTCTTTCGAGTTTAGGTTGTATGTTTCTTCATGACCACAAGATACTGTGCTTACTTGGTTCTTGTGGGCTAGAGTAAACGGCGCACAACATCTTGCTATATAAACGCAATTGCCTCTCATGTCAACAACTTATTACTCGAAAGTAAAAATATTTTTTACGCACGTGTCGCGCGTGATCGATGCGTTGAAGAGCTTGATCACAGCGCACGCGCGCCGATGGTCCACCTCGGCCTTCTCTCACTAAGGAGCGATCGCCGCACGAAAGAGTGATGACACGTTCAGCGATGAACTTCGCAATTTGAAGTTGAGTTATGAGAAGGAGTAGAAGCGATGGTCCAACTTTTCGACTAACGAAACAGCGGCGTAAAGATCCACTGATCGTGACGTTCGATGCCGTAGTATGTAAGCACTGATTCACGATGACTGCGACTCGCCACACCAACGAATGGACCAGTCGCGTCGTCGTCAATAGATGAGCTGCTGTCCTTCGAACTGACCAGCCCCAGGTTAGTGACACTGGTGATGCGCGGGACTGCAAACTGTTGTAGCTGCGCGATTTGCGGATCGTGAGTGGACGGCATCACGTTGCCTGCATAGAACATTACAGCCTGCTGAAAATCGATCAACGACTCGGTGCGCGGCAGGACAAAACGCCACTCGCCTTCGATCGTAAGTGGATCGCGCGCCGCCGACGGACGAAGAATCTGACGATTCTTAGAGCCACCCGGAATCGGTATTCCTTCCAGCAGTTGGTCCATCGAAGTAGGCAATGCCTGATCGCCTCCACCGCGAGTAATCGTAGATCGATAACGATAGTAATCACGAATCGCATCGGCCACTTGCTCGCCGCGAAAGATCGCTTCCTGTTCTCGCTCACGCATCGCCTGCTGCTTTGCACTCGGCGCTACAGCCATCGCAAACAGCGCCATCACGGTCATCATC